>NZ_JBEYSJ010000009.1:126624-313166 GCF_040704195.1 Amycolatopsis sp. NPDC047767 | reverse complement strand
GGGCAGCGAGCTGCTCGCGCCCGCCACCGGCGCGTCGGTGGTGCTGGCCGCGCGCGCGGCGCCCGGGACGGGGGCCGGCCCCGCGCCCCGGCGGGCCGCGGGCACGGCTGCTCACCGGTCCCCCTCGGCTGACTCGCGCAAGCTCGGCGGCGCGGGCAGGTGATGGCCCGGCCGTTCCGGGTCGCAGCCGACGCGCGGCAGGCGGGAGCGGATGCCGCCTGCCGTGCGCTCGAACCGGCGGGCCAGCTCGGCCACCGTGTCGCCCGCGAGCCACGCGGACTCCAGCTCCGCGTCGAGCTCGGCGCTCCACGGTTTCCCTTGCTGTGCGGGCCGTTCGCCCGATCTTCGGCGCGGCCCGCCCGCGAAGGCGTGGAGGCTGCCGGCCAGGAGGTCGGCCACCGCCGGGACCACGGCGGTGTCGAGGTCGAGCCTGCCGTGCACGACGGACTCCCCGTCGGGCCCCTCGCCGCCGACGGTGACCGTGACGCGGCCCTGTTCGGCCGTCTCGCCCGGGCGGGCGACGACGGCGATCTGGTACTGGACGTTTCCGACCCGGACCTCGGTCCGGTGCTCTTCGATGATCGTCATGGCGGCGAAGGTAGCGCCCACCCCCGACAGAATCCGCTCACGGCCCGTGCCCGACCGGCTGCGCTCCGAAATTGTCGGACCCGTGTCGTAGCGTTTTCGAGCGATCACGAACAGCGACCGAGGGGGACCGATGGAAGGGCACGAATCAGGACCGGAGCACAGACAGAGGGTGCCCCGATCCGGCGAACCGGACCGGGGCACCGGGAGGAAGGGATCAGAAGTGCGACAGCGCGCCCGTTTTGACCTGGGCCTGGGCTGGTGCCTCGCTCTTCTGCTGCGCGCCCGCGGCCGCCGGGACCGGCGGTGGCACCGGGTCGCACTGCGCGTCGGAGTGGTTGCCCGAGGTGCGTTTGGGCAGCGCGCCGGTCGCGAGGTAGTCGGCGACCTTGTCGTCCACGCAGGCGACGCCCGACAGCGAGCCGGCGTGCGTGGTGCCGCCGGGGGCGCTGATCAGGCTCGACTTCGGGAACAGCTTGCGCACGGCGAGGCTGCCCGCGTACGGCGTCGCCGCGTCGAGTTCCTCGCTGATGAGCAGCACGCCACCGACCTTGCTGCCGTCCACCTTCACGGGCTTGCCGGCTTTGGCGGGCCAGTCACGGCAGGGCGCGTTGAACCACGCGTTACCCCAGGTCTCGAACGGCGCGCGGAAGTACGTCGTCCAGTTGTCGAGGCGCCAGCGGTTCCAGCCGGCCGGCCACTGCACGTCGGTGCACTGGACGGCGCTGTAGACGGCGTATCCGTTGTCGTCACCGGGCGGGTTGGCGGCGTCGTAGAGGTTCTTGAGCGTCTGCCAGTCGCCGCGGTGCACCCAGCCGTCGAACGCCTTGGCCAGGTCTTCCCAGCCGAACACGTAGTAGCCGGCCTGCAGGAAGACGTCGGTCCACTCGTCGCCGCCGATCACGCCGCCCGCGGCCGAGCGGTCGAGCTTCTTCTGCTGGTCGTACCAGAGCGTCTCCACGGCGGACTCGGTCTTGCCGAGGTGGTAGACGTCGTCGTACTTCGCGAGCCAGCCGAAGTAGATCTTGATGTTGCGGTCGAAGGCCACGTCCTGGTCCAGGTTGGCCTGGTACCAGACCTTGCCCGGGTCGACGTTGCCGTCGAGCACCATGCGGCGCACGTTCTTCGGGTACAGCGTGCTGTAGACCTGGCCGAGGTAGGTGCCGTAGGAGAAGCCGTAGTAGTTGATCTGCTTCTCCCCCAGCGCCACGCGGAGGCTGTCCATGTCCTGCGCGACGTCGGTGGTCTTGATGTGCTCGAGGATGGCGCCGTTCTTCGCGCACGCCTTCGCGTAGCCCTCGGCCTTGGCGAGCCAGGTGCGTTCGAGCTGCGGCGTCGAAGGCACGTACGGCGGGCGGTCGTAGGAGAAGTAGCCGCCGTCGCACCGCACGGCCGGCTTGCTGGAGCCGACGCCGCGCGGGTCGAAGCCGATCCAGTCGTAGCTCTCGCCGGCACCGTGCGGCACGTACTGGCCGAGCACCGAGAGCCCGAGCCCGGAACCGCCGGGGCCGCCCGGGTTGACCAGCATCACGCCCTGGTACTGCGCGGACTTGTGCTTGATCCGCGACACGGCGACCTGCACCTTGGCGCCGGAGGGTTTCGCGTAGTCCATCGGGGCCACGAGGAACCCGCACTCGGCGCCGGCGTTTTTCAGGCTCGTGGTCTGGCACGGCCCCCAGCTGATCGGCGGCGGGGTGTAGCCCGGCTTCGCCGCCCCCTGCGCTGCGGTGGCGGCCGGCGCGGCGGCCATCGTCCCGACCGCGACACCCGCGGCAGCCAGGACGGCAAGGATCTTCTTCACGGTGGCCCTCTTCGCTCGCGGGTTACCCGAATTGGTCGAAACTACCGACAACCCGGAACAATCTCCTCGCACGACACGACTTGCGCCAGCCGTCGCCCGCCGGCGGCCGGCGCGGTGGAGGTGAGCGCGGATGGGTGTGGACAAGGCGTTGGTCTCGGCTGTCCGAACCGGACTCGCCGCCCGGGCGGACCCGGCGAAAGCGCCCGCCATGCAGGCGTACATGAAGTCGGCGATGCCGTATCGCGGGGTGGCCAAGCCCGCGCGCGCCGCGCTCATGAAAGAGGTCCTGGCCGCCCACGTTCTGCCCGATCGGGTGAGTTTTTCAACGACGGTGCTCGCCCTGTGGCGCGACGCGGAATTCCGCGAGGAGCGCTACGCGGCGATCGATCTGTCGGGCCACCGCGCGTACCGGCGGTGGCAGGACCCGGACCTGCTCGGCCTCTACGAGGAGCTCATCGTGGACGGTGCGTGGTGGGACTTCGTCGACGAGGTCGCGATCCGCCGCGTCGGCCCGATCCTGCGCGAGTACCGCGCGGACGTCACGCCGGTGCTCCTGCGCTGGGCCACCGACCCCGACCGCTGGCGGCGCCGCACCGCCGTCATCTGCCAGGTGTCGGCGAAGACGGCCGTCGACCACACGCTGCTGACGGCGGCGATCGAAGCCAACCTCGATGACCGGGACTTCTTCTTGAGGAAGGGCATCGGCTGGGCGTTGCGCGACCACGCCAAAACCGAGCCGGACTGGGTGCGCTCCTTTGTGCGCGACCACCCGGGGCTGTCCCCACTGTCCACACGGGAGGCTTTGAAGAACCTGACCTGACCACGATCGGCCGAACGAGCGGAGAGACCAGGCACGGAGCAGCCGCCGCCAGGCGCGGCACCAGCAGCCGATGACGGTACGGCTAGCGCTCTCTGCCGACCCCGCGACCGGGCGACCCCGGAGACGGGCCACGCAGCAGCCGCCGTGTATCGCCGAGCGAAGCGCACGACCCGGCTGAGGCGGGCAACCAGCGCAGCCTGGCCGCCGCGGGCGACCCCGCGGCGAAGGCCGAGACGACGCCCGCGAACCGAGCCGCTCAGGCCGGCATTCGGGGCACTGCCAGGCACCCAGCCGAGCGGCCACTCGCGGTGGGCGCCGGGCAGGCACCCGAAGTCGGTGCCAGGGCGGCACCCGGGCAGGCACCCCGGGACCAGCGCCCGACGGGCAACCGACGCTGGCACCCATGCCGGGCACCCGAGGCCCAACCCTCGACAGGCGCCCGTGGCAAGCAGCGGGCGGGCCGCTCGCAGCGAGCAGCCACAGCAGGCACTCTGGGTCAACGCCCGTGGCAGACGGTCGTAGTGGGCGCTGGGGCCGGCGGGCACCCGGGGACGGCCCCTAGCGGGCCGTCGCCGCGCGTGCCCGCGACGGGTGTCCGAAGCCGATGCTTCGATGGGCGACCGAGTCAGCTACCGGGCTAGCCACTCGCAGCGCGCAGCCACGGCAGGCCGCTTTGGTCAGCGCCAGCGGCAAGCACTTGTGGCGGGCGCCGGCGCACGCCGGCGAACGGCCACACGCAGCGGGAAGCCCGGGGCTGCCATCCCGCGCACGCACCCGAGGCCGGCACCTGGGTGGACACCCGGCGCAAAGCGCCTGGGACTGCCACTCGCGGCAGCGACCCAGGGAGCCCACTCGTGAGTAGCCGTGGCAGGCGTCCGAGATGGCGCTGAGGCAGGAACTCGTGGCAGGCACCCGGGGTCGGCGCCGCCGCAGCCGCCAGAAGTCGGCACCGGGGCAGACACCCGGGGTCGCCGCCGCGGCAGGCAGTCGTAGTCGGCACCAGGGCACGCACCCGGGGTGCGCGCCGCGGCAGGCAGTCGAAGTCGGCGCCAGGGCAGGCATCCGGGCAGGCAGCGACCGGAGAGACGGCAGTGGGCCGGAAACTCCGCGGTGAGGCGGTGTCTCCGGCCCACTGGGCCGACGTCGGGCAGGTGCCCGCCAGGGTCAGGCGCGCAGCGTGGCGCCGAAGCGGTCGCCGGCGGCGGAGACGGCGGCGTCGCGGGCCTTGGTGGCTTCGTCGACCGTCAGGGTGCGGTCCGGGGCGCGGAAGCGGAGCTTGTAGGCCAGGGACCGTTTACCGTCGCCGATTTGGGTGCCGGTGTAGACGTCGAAGAGGGTGATGTCTTCGAGGAGGTCGCCGGCGCCCGAGCGCAGGACCTCGGCGAGGTCGGCGGACGGGACGTCGGAGGCGGCGACCAGGGCGACGTCGAGCAGCACCGGCGGGTAGGCCGACACGCTCGGGGCCGGGCGGGAGTCCGGCAGCGGGATGGCGTCGAGGTCGAGCTCCATCGCCACCGTGCGGGGCGGCAGGCCCAGGGCCTCGACGACCTTCGGGTGCAGCTCGCCCGCGTGGCCCACCGGCCAGTCGCCCACGCGCAGCTGGGCGCAGCGGCCCGGGTGCCACGGCGGGAGGTCCGACGCCCGCACCGTGAGCTCCACGCCGGCGGCCTCGGCCACCAGGCGGGCGGCCTCGACGGCGTCGGCCCAGGAAGCCGGCTCGCCCTTGCCCCACCAGCCGGCGCGGCGGCGCAGGCCCGTGAGCACGACGGCGACGTGCACCGGCTGGGCGGGCACGGCGGCCTCCAGCACGGCGAGCTCCTCGTCGCTCGGCCGGTGCTCGACGCCCAGGTCCGGCACCTTCAGCTGGTGCGGCTTCGGCAGCACGACCTGGCCGATGTGGAAGAGCGACACGTCCTTCATGCCCCGGGACACGTTGCGCTGCAGCGTGTCGAGCAGGCCGGGCAGCAGTGTCGTCGACATGCGGTCGTGGTCGGCCTCGAGCGGGTTGCGCACGCGGACGGTGTTGCGGCGCACGTCGTCCTCGGGCAGGCCGAAGGCGTCCCACACCGAGTCGCTGACGAACGGGAAAGGCAGCACCTCGACGTGACCCGCCTCGGCCAGCGCGCGGGCGACGCTGCGGCGGCGCTTCTGCTCCTCGGTGAGGCCACGGCCCGCGGGCGCCGCCGGCAGGACCGACGGGATGCTCTCGTAGCCCTCGAGCCGCAGCACCTCCTCGACGAGGTCGGCGGGCTGCACGAGGTCGGCGCGCCAGCTCGGCGGCGTCGCGGTGACCGACGAGATGCCGGCATCGCTGGTGCTCACCTGGACCTTGCAGCCGATCTGCGTGAGCCGCCGGACGGTGACGCCGCGCTCGTAGCGCACGCCCGCCACCTGGTCGGGCAGGTTGATCGGCATGGTGACCGGCGGCAGCGGCGCGACGCCGCCCTCATCGGTGCGGCCGGGCTGGATGGCGCCCTCGCCGTACTGGCGCAGCAGCCGGGCGGCCAGCTCGACGGCGGCCGCGCACAGACCCGGGTCGGTGAAACGCTCGAAGCGCTTCGCCGCCTCCGAGAACAGCTTGTGGCGACGCGCCGTGCGGCTGATCGACGCGGGGTTCCAGTGCGCCGCTTCGAGAAGCACGTCGGTGCTCTCCGGGGTGATCTCCGTGCTGGCGCCACCCATGGTGCCCGCGAGCGAGATCACGCCGGAGTCGTCGGCGATCACGATGTCGTCGGCGTCGAGGGTGCGCACGACGTCGTCCAAAGTGGTCAGTTTCTCGCCCTGCCGAGCGCGCCGCACCACCAGGTCGCCCTGGATGGCGGTGGTCGCGAACGCGTGGAGCGGGTGGCCGAGCTCGAGCATCACGTAGTTGGTGACGTCGACCGCCAGCGAGATCGAGCGGATCCCGGCCAGCATCAGCCGGCGGCGCATCCACCACGGTGACGGGGCCGTGGCGTCGAGACCCTTCACGCGGCGCAGCACGAACCGCGGGCAGCCTTCGGGGTCCTCGACCCGCACCGGCCACGCGTCGCCCTCGGCCTCGGGAATGTCGAGCATCGCCGGGTCGCCGAACGGCACGTCGAGCGCATTGGACAGCTCGCGCGCGAGACCGCGGATCGACAGCGCGTAGCCGCGGTCCGGGGTCGGCGTGACCTCGATGACGGTGTCGGTGAGCCCCAGCAACGCGATCGCGTCGTCGCCCGGGCTCGCGGTGCCCGGCGGCAGCACGAGGATGCCGCTGTGGTCCTCGCCGAGGCCCAGCTCCTTGGCGGAGCAGATCATGCCGTCGCTGACCTTGCCGTACGTCTTGCGCGCGGCGATCTCGAAGTCGCCCGGCAGCACGACGCCCGGCAGCGCGACCACGACGAGGTCGCCCTCGGCGAAGTTGCTGGCACCGCAGACGATGCCGCGGGTCTTGATGCCGTGGGGGCCCTCGTTCTCGATCGGGCCTTCGTCGTCGTCCTCGTCTTCGTCCTCATCGGAGGAGCCGGTGTCCTCTTCGGACTCCGGCTCCTCGCCGACCTCGACGCGGCAGAACCGCACCGGCTTCTTGAAGCCCGTCAGTTCCTCGATCTCGGCGACGCGCCCGACCACGAGCGGGCCGGTCACGGGGCCGAGCTCGCTCAGCTCGTCGACCTCGATCCCGATCCGCACGAAGGCGTCGGCCAGGTCCTGGGGCGTGACCTCGTCACCCACGTCGAGGTGCTCGGTCAGCCAGCTCACCGGGACTCGCACTACGCCTCCGTTCCGAAGGGAAGGGTGAACCGGACGTCGCCTTCGACCATGTCGCGCATGTCCGGGATGCCGTTGCGGAACTGCAGAGTCCGCTCGATGCCCATGCCGAACGCGAAGCCCGAGTACACCTCGGGGTCGACGCCGCACGCACGCAGCACGTTGGGGTTGACCATGCCGCAGCCGCCCCACTCGACCCAGCCGGGGCCGCCCTTCTTCTCCTCGAACCACACGTCCACCTCGGCGGAGGGCTCGGTGAAGGGGAAGAAGTGCGGGCGCAGCCGCGTCTTGGAGCTCTCGCCGAACATCGCGCGCGCGAACGCGTCGAGCGTGCCCTTGAGGTGGGCCATGGTGATGCCCTTGTCCACGGCCAGGCCCTCGACCTGCGTGAACACCGGCGTGTGCGTGGAGTCCAGCTCGTCGGTGCGGTAGGTGCGGCCCGGGCACACGACGTAGACCGGCAGGTCGCGGTGCAGGAGGCTGCGGGCCTGCACGGGCGAGGTGTGCGTGCGCAGCACCAGCCCGGAGTCCTCTTCGCCCACGTAGAACGTGTCCTGCAGCTGGCGCGCGGGGTGGTCCTTGCCGAAGTTCAGCGCGTCGAAGTTGAACCACTCGGCCTCGAGCTCGGGGCCTTCCGCGACCTCGTAGCCCATCGCGATGAAGGCGTCGGCCACGCGCTCGGACACGGTGCTGATCGGGTGCCGGGCACCGCGCGGGATCTGGTCCCATGGCAGCGTGACGTCGACGGCCTCTTCGCGCAGCACGTGCTCGTCCCGCTCGGCCTGCAGCACGGCACGGCGCTCGTCGAACGCGGCCTGGACGGCCTGGCGGGCCTCGTTGACCCGCTTGCCGGCGTCGGCCTTCTCCTGCTTGGACAGCGCGCCGATGGCCCGGCGCGCGAGCAGCAGCGGCGCCTGGTCCCCGAGGTGCGCCGGCTTGACGGCGGCGAGCGCCTCCAGGTCGGCAGCGCCCGCGAAGGCCTCTTCGGCCGCCTTGATCGCCGCACGCAGGGTTTCCGGTGCGAGCACGTCGATCGGCTTGTCTGTGGCTCCGGACATGACTCCTCGGCGTCCACTGGGACGGGTTGAGCGGCAGCGCACGGGCAGGCAGCCGCACGTGCACATCGGGCAGCTCAGTCTAGGGGATCGGCCGACGGCCCCGGCCGCTCACCCTCCGCTAACGAGCGCGTCTCCGCACCGGCCGCGATCGGCCGTGCGCGACGGCGCCGGTCAGCGGTGCGCAGCCATCGCGGCGGTGTACACGCAGACAGCGGCCGCCGTGGCCAGGTTGAGGCTTTCGGCCTTGCCGTAGAGCGGGATGCGGACGGCGGTATCGGCCGCCGCGAGGACCGACTGCGACAGGCCGTGGGCCTCGTTGCCGAAGATCCACGCGACCGGGTCACCGAACGTGATCTCTTCGAGTGAACGGTCCGCGTAGCCGTGGGCGGCCAGGGTGCGCAGGCCGGCGGCGGTCAGCGACGACAGCACCGCCGGGATGTCGCGCTCGCGGGCCAGGGGGACGTGGAAGGTGCTGCCGGCGGCGGCGCGGACGCTCTTGCCGTTGTGCGGGTCGACCGTGTCGCCCGCGAGGACCACGGCGTCGGCGCCCGCGGCGTCGGCCACGCGGATCACCGTGCCGGCGTTGCCGGGCTCGGCGACGTCCACGAGGACGACCACGAGCCGGGCACCGGTCAGCACCGTCGCGAGTGGACGGTCGACCAGGGCGCACACGGCCACGAGGCCTTGCGGCGTCACGGTTTCCGACAGGCCCTCGGCGGCGCGGTCGGTGACGAGCGAGACCGCCACCCCCGCCGAGGAGGCCGACGCGATCAGCTCGGGGTGGGCCGCGGCCGCGCGCTCGGTGGCGAACAGCTCGAAAACGGTGCCGTGCGCCAGCGCGGCCTCGACGGCATTGACGCCTTCGGCCAGGAAACGGCCGGTCTTCTCGCGTTCCGCGCGGCGCGTCAGCTTGCGCGCAGCAACGACCCGGGGGGTCCGTTCGGTGAACGGAACCGCCCCGGGTCGCGGAAAACTGCCGGTCAGGCCGACTTCGCTTCGCCGGTGTTGACGTTCGCCTTGGCGAGCTCGGCGAGCGCCGTGAAGGCGGCGGCGTCGTTGACCGCGAGGTCCGCGAGGATCTTGCGGTCGACCTCGACACCGGCGACCTTGAGGCCCTGGATGAACCGGTTGTAGGTCACGCCGTTGGCACGAGCGGCCGCGTTGATGCGGGTGATCCACAGCTGGCGGAAGTCACCCTTGCGCGCACGGCGGTCGCGGTAGGCGTAGTTGAGCGAGTGAAGCGTCTGCTCCTTGGCCTTGCGGTACAGCCGCGAGCGCTGGCCGCGGTAGCCGCTGGCCAGTTCGAGAGTTGACCGACGCTTCTTCTGGGCGTTGACCGCCCGCTTGACGCGTGCCACTGGTCCATCCTGTCGATTCGGGGGGCGCGGTGGCGCCCGGGGTGATCAGTACGTGTGCGGAGGGTGGCTCAGGCTCAGATGCCGAGCAGGCGCTTGACGCGGCCGGCCTCGGTCTTGGCGAGCTCCGTGGTGCCCTCGAGACGCCGGGTGAGGCGGTTGGACTTCTTCTCCATCAGGTGGCGGCGGCCGGCCTTCTGGCGGCGCAGCTTGCCCGTGCCCGTCACGCGGATCCGCTTGGACGTACCGCTGTGCGTCTTCATCTTCGGCATGGTTGTTCTGTCCTCTTCCGTGCGGCGGCACACCGGTGCCCCGGTGTGCCGCTGACTGTGCTGGGCGCTGCGGGAGGCGTTATGCCTCGGGAGCCGTCTCGGCCTTCGCGACCTTCGGCTTCACGTTCTTGTGCGGGGCCAGCACCATGATCATGTTGCGACCGTCCTGCTTGGGCGACGATTCGACGAAGCCCAGCTCGGTCACGTCGTCGGCCAGCTTCTGCAGCAGCCGGAAACCGAGTTCCGGCCGGGACTGCTCGCGACCGCGGAACATGATCGTGACCTTGACCTTGTTACCGGCCGCCAGGAACCGTGACACGTGACCCTTTTTGGTCTCGTAGTCGTGCTGGTCGATCTTCGGACGCAGCTTCTGTTCCTTGATGACGGTCAACTGCTGGTTGCGGCGGGACTCGCGGGCCTTCTGCGCGCTCTCGTACTTGAACTTGCCGAAGTCCATGAGCTTGCATACGGGCGGGCGGGCCTGGGGCGCGACCTCGACGAGGTCGAGATCGTTCTCCTGTGCCAGCCGCAGCGCATCTTCGATCCGGACGATGCCGACCTGCTCGCCGTTGGGTCCGACGAGCCGGACTTCCGGCACCCGGATACGTTCGTTGATGCGTGTCTCGGAGCTGATGGGGCCTCCTTGGTCCGAGTGACTACTTCTCTTCTCGACCTGGTGCCCACATGACTCAGGCCCCGTCTCCGGCATACAACCGGTTCACGGGGCCCGCTCTGTCTCCGATCGCGCCCGATCGCGAGGATCGAACGCTTCGCCGGAGCGACGGATGTACCGACATCCACCACTTCGGCGAGACCGGACCCGGACACCTGAGGCGGTGACGCGGGTGGGAGCGGGGCTCCACTTGCCGCCCCCGATTTCTCGGGAGCTGGTCGCTCGTGGAAGGGTACCAGACGTGTCAGAACAACCTTCGGAACAGCCCCCCTATTCCCCGGACGTCCGCGACCTGGAGGACATCCCGAGCGTCGAGGTGATCAGCCGCGCGGCCGTGATGCTGATGTCGGCCGCGGCCGAACGCCTGGGCCTGGCCGACGCCGACCCGGACACCTCACCCCACCGTGACCTCGACGAAGCGCGCCGGCTGATCACGGCGCTGGCCGGGCTCGTCACGTCGTCCGTAGAGTACCTGGGCCTGCACGCCGGCCCGCTGCGCGACGGGCTGCAGTCGCTGCAGAAGGCGTTCCGCGAAGCCTCCGCCGTCCCCGACGCGCCGGGCCAGGGCCCGGGTGAAAAGTTCACCGGCCCGGTTCACTGACCGTCGCTTCCGAGGCCCGTCCGCCACCCGCGGACGGGCCTTCTTCGTCCCGAAGTCCTCAGGTCCCCGTGTCCCCGAGTCCCGACGGCCTTGCCGAACCGCCCGAAAGACATCTAACATGTTAGATGTGAGTCCGCTCCCCAAAGTCACCCGGCCACTGCTGCGCGACGAGGCCTACGACCGCATCCGCCAGGCCATCATCGACGGCAGCCTCGCCCCCGGCACCCCGCTGCGCGACGCCGACCTGGCCGACGAGCTCGGCCTGTCCCGCGCTCCCGTGCGCCAGGCCCTGCTGCGCCTGGCCGGCGACGGGCTCGTGGAGTCCAAACCGCAGAGCTACACGCGGGTGGCCGCGATCGCGGGTGACGAGGTGCGCGACGCCGTCCAGCTGGTGCGCGCGCTGCACGAGTTCGCCATTCGCCAGGCCCTCCCCCGGCTCGGCACCGAGCAGGTCGCCGAGATGCGCGCGGCGAACGAGCGCTTTGCCACAGCGGTGGCCGAGGGAGAGGTGGCCGCGGCGATCGCGGCCGACGACGAGCTGCACGACGTGCCCGTGCGCGCGTGCGGCAACCGCGCCGTCGCCGCGACGCTGGAGCGCTACACCCCGTTGCTGCGCCGGCTCGAGTACGCGCGCTTCAGCTCCCTGCCCGCACACCGCTCGGTCCGGCGGCACACCGAGCTCGTCGACGCGATCGAAGCCGGCGACGCCGACACCGCCGCCGCTGTCACCTCGACCATCTGGTCGGACCTCGAAGCAAGCCTGGAGACCCCGTGAGCCTCGCCGACTTCCCGCGTTTCCCCCTGATGATCGGCCCGTCGCCGATCCACCGGCTCGACCGCCTCACCGAACACCTCGGCGGCGCGGAAATCCGGGCCAAGCGCGAAGACCTCAACTCCGGTCTCGCCTACGGCGGCAACAAGACCCGCAAGCTCGAATACCTCGTGGCCGACGCGCTCGCCCAAGGCGCCGACACGCTCGTGTCCATCGGCGGCGTGCAGTCCAACCACACCCGCCAGGTAGCCGCGGCCGCCGCCCGCGCGGGGCTGAAAGCCGTGCTGGTGCAGGAAAGCTGGGTCGACTGGCACGACCCGCTGCACGACGAGGTCGGCAACATCCAGCTGTCGCGGATCATGGGCGCCGACGTCCGGCTCGTCGAGGCCGGCTTCGGCATCGGGTTCAAGGAGAGCTGGGAGCAGGTCCTCGCTGAGGTCCGGGACGCCGGCGGCAAGCCGTACGCGATCCCGGCCGGCGCGTCCGACCACCCGCTGGGCGGGCTCGGGTTCGCGGGCTGGGTCGCGGAGCTGGAACAACAGGAGCGAGAGCTCGGCGTCTTCTTCGACACCGTGGTGGTCTGCTCGGTCACCGGCAGCACCCAGGCCGGGATGGTGGCGGGCGCCGCACTGGGCGGACGACCCCGCCGCATCCTCGGGATCGACGCGTCGGCCAAGCCCGCCGAGACGCGCGACCAGATCACCCGCATCGCCGAGCACACCGCCGAGCTCATCGGCGCGCCCGGCATCGGAGACGTCGAGCTCGACGAGCGCTACCACGCGGGTGTCTACGGCATCCCCGACGAGTCCACTCTGGACGCCATCCGCACGGCGGCGCGGCTCGAAGGCATGATCACCGACCCGGTGTACGAGGGGAAGTCCATGGCCGGGCTCATCGATCTCGTGCGCCGCAGCGAGATCCCCCGCGAGTCGACCGTGCTCTACGCGCACCTCGGCGGTCAGCCGGCGATCAACGCCTACACGAGCGTGCTGGGCTGACCGGGTTCGCCTGGGCCCGCCACCCCGGCGAGCCCAGGCGAACCCGGCGAAACCCGGGAGGCCGGACTCAGTCGAGCACGCACAGCACGTCGATCTCCACGAGGAGACTGGCGGGCAGGCCGACGTAGACGGTGGTGCGGGCCGAGTGCGGGCCTTCCCCGATCAGCTCGTTGTAGACCTCGTTGAACGGGCCGAAGTGGCTCGTGTCGGTGAGGTACACGCGCACCATCACCGCGTCGGCCCAGCCCGAACCGGCCTCGGTGAGCAGGGCCTCGATGTTCTTGAACACCTGCCGCGTCTGCGTCGCGATGTCGTCGCCGACGACCGCGCCGGTCGCGGGGTCGAACGCGACCGTGCCCGCGATCTGCAGGATGTTGCCCTTGCGGACGGCCTGCGAGAACTTCGCCGGCGGCTTCGGCGCGTTCTCGGTCGTGATCGCCGTCTTGCCCATCATTACCCCTTTCCGTTCCCCGTCCATCCACTGTGGACGGAAGCCTCGTCGGTGGCGGCGCGCAGCTCGGGCACGAGCGCGAGCAGGCCGTCGTAGTCCAGCAGCACCTTCGGCACCGACATCGACGCCGCGGCCAGCACCTCGCCGCCGGCGCCGCGCACCGGCGCCGCGATGCAGTGGATGAAGTCCTCGTGCTCGGCGTTGTCCACGGCGTAGCCGCGCTCGGCGACCTTGTCCAGTTCCGCCAGGTAGGCCTCGGGCGAGGTGATCGTGTTCGGCGTGAGCACCACGTAGTCCAGCGAACGCGCGATCTCCTCGCGCCGCGACCGCGGCATCGCGGCGACCAGCACCTTGCCGACGGCGGTGCAGTGCAGCGGCGCGCGTTTGCCGATGCGCGAGTACATCCGCACGGAGTGGTGGCCCTCGAACTTGTCGATGTACACGACCTCGCCGTCTTCGTACGAGGCGAGGTGCACGGTGTGCCCGGTGCGGATGTTGAGCGCCGCGAGCGCGTCGTGGGAGCTGCTGCGCACGTCGAGGTCTTCCAGCGCCTGGTTCGCGAGGTCGAACAGCGCGCTGCCGAGGCGGTAGTGGCGGGTCCCCTCGCGGCGCACGAAGTGGTGCGACTCGAGCGTGCGCAACAGGCGCAGCACGGTCGTCTTGTGCACGCCGATCTCCTCGGCGAGCTCGTCCAGCGTCTTCGCGCCGCGGGCGAGCCCGGCCAGCACGGTCAGCGCCCGGTCCAGGCTCTGGCTCACCTCACCACCACACCCTCTCCCGTCAGGCGGGCCGCGCCCCACTCTTCGGCGTCCGCGCGCAGCAGCGTATCCACCACGGGGGCGGGCAGGGGCGTGCCGACGTCGTCGTGGGTCAGCAGGGTCGCGGCGGCCTGGAGGTGCCCGCGGCGCAGCCGGGTCGACGGGTCGGCGCCGCGCAGGGTGGCGGCGAGGAAGCCGGCCGCGAACGCGTCGCCGGCACCGACCGGCTCGACCACGTCCACGCGCAGCGCGGGTTCGAACACCGGCGCCGCGTCGCCTTCGACGAGTGTCGCGCCGCGTTCGCCGTGCTTCACCACGAGCGTGCGCGGACCGGGCAGCAGCTCGCGCAGCCGCGCGGGGTCACCGGTCCCCCACACGCGTTCGGCCTCGTCGTCGCCGGTGAGGACCAGGTCGGCGAGCCCGGCCAGCTCCGCGAGCACGGCGACGTCCTGCCCGAGCGCGGGCCGGTGGTTGACGTCGAACGACACGAGCCGCTCCCCGCGCGGGGCCGCCAGCAGCGCGCGCACGAGCGCGAGGCAACTGGCCGACAGCGCCGGCGTGATCCCGGACAGGTGCAGCACGCGCACGCCGTCGAGGTGCAGCCGGTCCACGAGGTCCGGGCCGAGCGCGGAGGCGGCCGAACCGGTGCGGTAATAACGCACCGGGCTGCCCTGGGCGCCGCTTTCCTTGACGTACAAACCTGTCGGACGCGCCGGATCGATCTCCACGCCGCTCACGTCGACGCCGGCCGAGGCGATCTGCTGCACCAGCGCGCGGCCGAACGGGTCGTCGCCGACCGCGCTCACCCACGCGCTCGGCACCGCGAGTGCGGGCAGGTGGCACGCGACGTTCGACTCGGCACCGCCGAAGGTGCGCAGCCAGCTGCGCACCCGTTCGGGCGAGCCGGGTTCGGCCGGCACGAACAGGGCCATCGACTCGCCGATGCAGAGCACCTCGGGCGGGCTGGTCACTGACTTTCTCCCCGTTCCGTCACCCCGTTGACCTGTGGCGGACCGGATGCTACACCTATGTCGCGCATTTTGCGCAACGCCCGTTGCATCATACGCAACCTATGCCCGCACCGAGGTCTGAATCGATGAACAGCTCCGAGCACGCCGCCCTGACCGCCGCCGTCCGCGCGGGCCGGGACGAGAAGATCGACTGGCGCTTCCGCTCGATCGCGCCCGCGCTGGCCGGGCTCACCCTCGACGAGGCCGCGGCCCGGCGTGCGAACCTGTTCGCCGACGGCTTCTTCGGCCCGTTCGTCGTGCTCGACGCCGCGGCGCTGGAGCACAACCTCGCCACCATGGCGGCGTGGTGCGCCGGGCACGGGATCGCGCTCGCGCCGCACGGCAAGACCACGATGGCGCCCGAGCTGTTCGCGCGCCAGCTCGCGCACGGCGCGTGGGGCGTCACCGCCGCCAACGCCGGGCACCTGCGGATCTACCGCGCGTTCGGCGTCTCGCGGATCCTGCTGGCCAACCAGCTCGTGGACCCGGCGGGCCTGCGCTGGCTCGCGGGCGAGCTGGCGGCGGACCCGGTGTTCGAGTTCGTGTGCTGGGTCGACTCCGTGCGCGGGGTCGAGCTGATGGCCGAGGCGCTGGCCGGCTCCGCGCGCCCGGTCGACGTGCTCGTGGAGCTGGGTGGCGCCGGCGGCCGCACCGGGGTGCGCGACCCGGAGACGGCGCTGGCCGTGGCCGAGGCGGTCGCGAAGAGTCCCGCGCTGCGGTTGCGCGGCACGGGCGGCTACGAGGGCGCGCTGTCGCACGACACCGACGACGCCGCCCTGGCCAAGATCAGTTCCTATGTGGACACCCTGCGCGACTCGGCGATCGCGTTCGCAGACCAGGGACTGCTCGCCGAAGGCCAGGTGTACGTGACGGCCGGCGGGAGCGCCTACTTCGACCGCGTGGCCCAGGAGCTCACGAAACCGTGGCCCGACGGCATGGACGTGCTGCCGATCCTGCGCAGCGGCGCCTATGTCACCCACGACGACGGCTTCTACCGCGAGATCTCGCCGCTCGGCGTGCACCCGCGGCTGGCCGGCGTCGAGCCGTTCCACGCCGCGCTGCACGCGTGGGCGCAGGTCACCTCGAAACCCACTGCCGAGCTTGCGCTGCTCACCGCCGGCAAGCGCGATCTGCCCTACGACGAGGGCATGCCGGAGCCGCAGCTGCTGCGCAAGAACGGCGTCAACGCCGAGCTCACCGGCCACGCCGTGACGAAGCTGAACGACCAGCACGCGTTCCTGGCGCTGCCCGCGGACTCCCCCGTCGAGGTCGGCGACTGGGTGCGGCTCGGGCTTTCGCACCCGTGCACGACGTTCGACAAGTGGCCGCTGCTGCCGGTGGTGGACACCGACGGCGAGACGGTCGTCGACTTCGTGCGGACGTGGTTCTGATGGATGTGCTCTGATGGACACTGTCTTCCGCGGCGCCCAAGTGGCCGACGGCACCGGCGGTCCGATCACTCGCCACGACGTCGGGATCACCGGCGACCGCGTCACCGAGGTCGCCGAACCCGGCTCGCTCACCGGAAAGCGCGTGCTGGACGCGGACGGCCTCGTGCTCGCACCTGGGTTCATCGACATGCACTCGCACTCCGACCTGCAGCTGCTCACGAACCCGGACCACCTCGCGAAGGTCTCCCAGGGCGTGACCACCGAGGTGCTCGGGCAGGACGGCCTCTCGTACGCGCCCGTGGACGACACCGTGCTCGAGGCACTGCGCCAGCAGCTCGCGGGCTGGAACGACGACCCGGCCGGCTTCGACTGGAACTGGCGCTCGGTCGGCGAGTACCTCGACCGGCTCGACCGCGGCGTGGCCGTGAACGCCGCCTACCTCGTGCCGCAGGGCACCGTCCGGATGCTCGCGGTCGGCTGGGAGAACCGGCCGGCGACCGGGGCCGAGCTCGACCGGATGAAGGAACTGATCGCGACCGGGCTCGAAGAAGGCGCTTTCGGGCTGTCCTCGGGGCTCACCTACACGCCGGGCATGTACGCGGACACGGCCGAGCTCGTCGAGCTGTGCCGCGTGGTCGGCGCGCACGGCGGCTACTACAGCCCCCACCACCGCAGCTACGGCGCCGGTGCGCTGGAGGCCTTCGCCGAGATGGTCGACGTCTCGCGCCGCGCGGACTGCCCGCTGCACCTCGCGCACGCCACGATGAACTTCTCCGTCAACAAGGGCAAAGCACCGGGGCTGCTGAAGCTGCTGGACGACGCCCTCGACGCCGGCGGCGACATCACCCTCGACACCTACCCGTACCTGCCGGGCGCCACCTACCTGTCGGCGCTGCTGCCGAGCTGGGCCACCGAGGGCGGGCTCGACGCCACGCTCGCGCGACTGTCCGATGCGGACACCCGCGAGCGGATCCGCGTCGAGATCGAAGAGACCGGCTCGGACGGCGCGCACGGCGTGCCCATCGACTGGTCCGGCATCGAGATCAACGGCGTGCGCCACCAGAGCAACGTCGGCCTCGTCGGCCACAGCGTCGCGGAATCCGCCCGTACGCAAGGAAAAACGCCCGCCGAGCTGTACTTCGCCACGCTGGTCGACGAACGGCTCGGCACCTCGTGCCTGATGCACATCGGCCACGAGGAGAACGTGCAGGCCATCATGCGCCACCGCACGCACACCGGCGGTTCCGACGGCCTGCTCGTCGGCAACCGGCCGCACCCGCGCGCCTGGGGCACGTTCCCCCGTTACCTCGCCCGCTACGTCCGTGAACTGGGCGTGCTCGGGCTGGCCGACTGCGTCGCGCACCTCACCGGGCGCGCGGCGCGGCGGCTGCGGCTCACCGACCGGGGCCTCGTGCGCCCCGGGTACGCGGCCGACCTGGTGCTGTTCGATCCCGCCACGATCACCGACACCGCCACGTTCGAAAACCCGAGGCAGCCCGCCGAGGGGATCTCCCACGTCTTCGTGAACGGCGTCGCCGCGATCGAGGACACCCACCCCACCGGCGCCCTCGCCGGCCATTCCCTTCGTCACCCCGGGAGGGGCCGATGATCCACTGGCTGCAGACCACGACCGGCGGTCTGCTGACGCTCGCGGCGGTTTCGATCGCCGTCCTGCTCGTGCTCATCATCAAGGTCAAGCTCGAACCGTTCATCGCGTTGATCGTGGTGGGGGTGCTCACCGCGCTGGCCGCCGGCCTGCCCGTGGGAACGCTGGTCGGCACCGCGCAGAAGACGTCGGACTCCTTGCTGGAGAAGGGGTTCGGCAGCATCCTCGGGCACATCACGGCGATCATCGGCCTCGGCACCCTGCTGGGGTCGATCCTCGAACGCTCCGGGGGCGCCCGCGTGCTGACCTCGGCACTGCTGCGCGCGTTCGGCGAGAAACGCGCGCCGCTCGCGATGGGCCTGTCCGGTCTGATCTTCGGCATCCCGGTGTTCTTCGACATCGGCATCTTCGTGCTGGCGCCGCTGGTCTACGCGGCGGCCAAGCAGGGCGGCCGCTCGATCGTGCTCTACGCGATGCCGCTGCTGGCGGGCCTGTCGATCACCCACGCGTTCATCCCGCCCCACCCCGGGCCCGTCGCGGCCGCCGGGCTGCTGCACGTGGACCTCGGCTGGCTCATCCTGATGGGCGCGGTCTGCGGCATCCCCGCGTGGTTCGTCGGCGGCATCCTGTACTCGACGTGGATCGGCAAGCGCGTGAACGTGCCGCTCGCCGAGGAGTTCGCCAAGCTCGCCGGCGACGACGACGAAGAGAACCCGAACCCGCCGTCGCTGGCCCTGGTCAGCGGCATCATCGCGATCCCGCTCGTGCTGATCCTGGTGGGCACGTTCGGCAGCATCGTGCTGCCGAAGAACTCCGGCGCCGCCGGGGTCGCGGCGTTCCTGGGCACGCCCGCCATCGCGCTGACGATCGCCACGCTGCTCGCCTCGTGGCTGCTGGGCCACCGCCGTGGCATGACGGGCGCGGACCTGGCGCAGCTGTCGGCGAACGCGCTGCGCCCGGTCGCGATGATCCTGCTGGTGGTGGGCGCGGGCTCGTTCTTCGGGGCGGTGCTCTCGGCGACCGGCATCGGCCAGGCCGTCGCCGGCTCCCTCGGCGACGCGGGCCTGCCCGTGATCCTCGCGGCCTACATCATCAGCTGCGGCATGCGCGTCGCGCAGGGCTCGGCGACGGTCGCGATCGTGACCACCAGCGGCATCGTCGCGCCGACGGTGGTGGAGCTGCACTACTCGCAGCCGCAGCTGGCCCTGATCGTGATCGCGATCTCCGCGGGCTCGATCATCGCCTCCCACGTGAACGACGGCGGCTTCTGGATCGTGTCGCGCTACTTCGGCCTTTCCGTGCCCCAGACGCTGAAAACGTGGACCGCGCTCGAAACAGTCCTTTCCCTCAGCGGTTTCGCCGTGGCAGCATTGATCATGGCAGTGGTCTGAACCACCTTCTGGTCCCCTCACCGTTGGGAGAAACCTCGATGGCCGGACTTTCCCGTCGCACGTTCCTCGGTGCCGCCGGCGCCGCCGGACTCGGCACCGTGCTCGGCACCCAGCTCGCGAACGCCGCACCCGCCGGTTGCCCCCGAGACGCGGGAGCGAACGCGTACGTCGGCAGCTACACCAGCACCCCACCGGCCGGGCACGGCCTCGACGTGGTGGGCCGCACGGGCACCGCGCCGGCGCTCACCCCGGTCCGCACCGTCGCCGGGGTGCCCGACGCGTCGTGGTTCGACCGCAGCCGCGACGGCCGCACCCTCTACGCGACGAACGAGGGTGACCCGGATGGCGCCATCTCGGCCCTCGACGTCACCACGGCGAACAGCCCCCGGCTGCTCAACTCCGTGTCGTCGAAGGGCAGCGCGCCGACGCACCTGTCGGTGCACAGCAGCCAGAAGTACCTGCTGGCGGCCAACTACGGCTCGGGCAGCGTCGTGGTGCTGCCGATCCTGGCGGGCGGCAAGCTCGGCCCGGCCACGGACGTGCAGCAGCACCAGGGCGCCGAGCGGGACGCGCACGCGCACCAGGTGGTGAACGACCCGACCGGGCAGTGGGTGCTGTCGGTGGACCTCGGCGCCGACTCGGTCTACGTGTACACGCTCGACACCGGCAGCGGGAAACTCGCGCTGCACCAGCAGGTCACGCTCCCCTCCGGCGCGGGGCCGCGGCACCTGGCGTTCCACCCGAACGGCCGCTACGCCTACCTCGCGCAGGAGCTGCGCCCGGAGATCACCGTGCTGTCCTGGGACGCGGCGGCGGGCCGGCTCACCCCGCTCGCGGTCGTCCCCGCGGTGCCGGCGGGCAGCACCGGCGACCTGTTCCCGGGCGAGATCGCCGTGTCGACGGACGCCAAGTTCGTCCACGCGACCGTCCGCGGCCCGAACACGATCGCCACGTTCTCGGTGTCCGGCGGCGGCACCACGCTCAAGCTGGTGTCCAGTGTGGACACCGGGGGCAACTGGCCGCGTCACGTCGCGCTCTCGCCCGACGAACGCTGGTTCTACGTGTCCAACCAGCGTTCGGGCACCGTCACCTGGCTGCCGCGCGACCCGGCCACGGGCCTGCCCGGCGCGGTCGCCGGCTCGCTCGCCGTGCCGTCGGTCAACTCCGTTTTCTTCGCCTGACCCGGCGTCGCCGGCCGGCGGCGGACCAGACCGGTCCGTCGCCGGCCGGCCCCTACCCTCTGGGAGCTCAACGATGAGAGTGCGTCGTACGTTCACCGCCATCACTGTCTCCGCGGCGCTGGCCCTGCTGGCCGGCTGCGCGCCCACCCAGTCGGCCCCGGCGGCCTCGGGCGGGGACGACCAGACCGGCACGCTGCGCGTGTGGCTGTTCGACGAGGCCAGCCGCGCACCCAAGGAAGCGGCGGTGAAGGAGGCCATCACCGAGTTCAAGGCCGCGCACGCCGGCGTGGACGTCGACGTGCAGTGGGTGCCGGTCGAGGGCCGCGCCGACAAGTTCTCCGGCGCCTTCAACGACCCGTCGAACGCGCCCGACGTCGCCGAGTTCGGCAACACCGACGTGGCGAGCTACGCCCAGACCGGTGCGCTCAGCGACCTCACCGGCGACATCTCGTCGTGGAGCGAGGGCAAGGACCTGCTGCCCTCGGTGCTCGGCACCGCGAAGTCGGGCGGCAAGACCTACGGCCTGCCCTGGTACACCGGCATCCGCGCCCTCTACTACCGCACCGACGTGTTCACCGAGCTGGGTCTCGAGCCGCCGGCCACCCTCGCCGAGCTGACCGACGACGCCCGCAAGATCCACGCCGCCAAGCCCGACCTCTACGGCATCTCGACCGGCGGCAAGTACACCTACGCGCTCCTGCCGTTCGTCTGGGCCAACGGTGGCGACGTGGCCAAGCAGGACAGCGGCAAGTGGACGTCCACTGTGGAGTCGCCGCAGGCGAAGGCCGGCATCACCGCGTACGCGAACCTGCTCAAGGACGACATCTGCCCGCCCGCCGCGTGCGCGAACCTCACCGGCACGCAGAGCGTGACCGCGTTCGCCGGCGGCAAGGCCGGGATGACCATCGGCGGTGACTTCAACCGCAAGGCCGTGGAACAGGGTGCGGTTAAGGGCAAGTACGCCGTGGTCCCGCTGCCGGGCACCACGCCGGGCTCGGTCGCGCCCGCGTTCGCCGGCGGCAACCTGCTGGGCGTGTTCGGCGCGAGCAAGCGCCACGGGCTCGCCGTGCAGTTCGCGGAGCTGCTGGCCGGGGCGAAGTACCAGGAGAAGATGTACAACGCCATGGGCAACCTGCCCACGCTGGAGAGCGTGCAGAAGAAGCTCGCGGCGAGCGACCCGACGCTCAAGCCGTTCGTGGACACCCTCGCCGCCGGCACGAAGTTCGTGCCGAGCACGCCCGGCTGGTCGAAGATCGACAGCCAGAACGTGCTGCCCACCGCCGTGCAGCAGATCGCGACCGGCGGCAAGGACGTCGACGGCGCGCTCGCCGACGCCACGGCGGCGATGAACAAGAACTTCGGCTGATGGTCACGCAGCAGCTGCCCGTGACCGTCCCGGCTCCGGTCGCGCCCCGCCGCGCGCGCCGGCGGCGGGACGGCCGGGCGGCGCTCCTCTACCTGCTGCCCGCCGGCATCCTGCTCGCGGCGCTGCTGGTGTACCCGATCTACCAGCTGGTGCTGATCTCGTTCTACGACTACGGGCAGCCCCAGGCCGCGGGCGCGGCGCCGCTGGTGTTCCTCGGGTTCGACAACTATGCGGCGCTGCTGCAGGACGTGCAGTTCTGGACGGTGCTCGCGAAGACCGTCGGGTTCGCCGCCGCGTGCGTGCTCGGCAGCCTGGTGGTCGGGACGGCGCTGGCGGTGCTGGCGTCGAAGGTGCGCGCGGTGCCGCGGACGCTGCTGTTCCTCGCGGCGCTCGGCGCGTGGTCGACGCCCGCGATCGCCGGCTCGTACGTGTGGCTGTTCCTCTTCGACACCGACTTCGGCCTCGTGAACGAGGTGCTCTCGGGCATCGGCTTCACGGGCATGGCGCACCACTCCTGGACGTTCGGCACCTTCGGCGCGTTCGGGCTCGTGGCCGCCGAGGTGATCTGGTGCTCGTTCCCGTTCGTGCTGGTCACGATGTACGCCGGGATCAAGGCGATCCCGGGGGAGGTCCTCGAGGCCGCGTCGCTGGACGGCGCGTCGGCGTGGCGCAGCACGTGGGCCGTCGTGCTGCCGATGGTGCGGTCGCTGCTGATGGTCGCGACGATCCAGTCGATCATCTGGGACTTCAAGGTGTTCACCCAGATCTACGTGATGACCAACGGCGGCGGCGTGGCCGGGCGCAACCTCGTGCTCAACGTCTACGCCTACCAGCAGGCCTTCGCCGGGCAGGAGTACGGCCTCGGCTCGGCGATCGGAGTCGTGATGACGCTGCTGCTCCTGTCGATCACCGGACTGTACGTCCGGTCCCAGCGCCGGAGCACGGCATGGCTGTGATCACGGCGAGGTCCCGCACTCGCCACGTCCGGCGGCCGGGCCGGCTCGTGGCCGAGATCGTGACTGTGGTGGTCGCAGGGATCGTCGCGTTCCCGCTGTACTGGATGGTGCTCTCGGCGTTCAAGCCCGCCGGTGAGATCCAGACGGCGAACCCGAAACCGTGGACGCTGGCGCCTTCGCTCGACAGCTTCCAGCGCGTGCTCACCGTTTCGGGCTTCGGCCGGTTCTTCGTGAACAGCCTGCTGGTCGCGCTGGCCGTGGTGGTGCTGTCGCTGCTGCTGTCGTTCCTGTCGGCCGTGGCCCTCACGCGGTTCCGCTTCCGCGGCCGCACGGTGCTGCTGGTGATGATCCTCGTGGCGCAGATGGTGCCGGTGGAGGCGCTGACCATCCCGCTGTTCTTCCTGATGCGCCAGATCGGCGCGGTCGCGCCGGCGTTCGGGCTCAACGAGCTGGGCTCGCTCGTGCTCGTGCACCTGGCGTTCAGCCTGCCGTTCGCGATCTGGATGCTGCGCGGGTTCGTCGCGGCGGTGCCGGTGGAGCTGGAGGAAGCGGCGAAGCTGGACGGCGCGTCGCGGATGCGCTTCACGTGGCAGATCCTGTTCCCGCTGGTGGCGCCGGGCTTGGTCGCCGTGAGCGTGCTGGCGTTCATCCACGCGTGGAACGACTTTCTGTTCGCGAAGACGTTCATCATCTCCAAGACCGAGAACCAGACGCTGCCGCAGGCGATCCTGGTGTTCTTCAAACCGGAGGACACCGACTGGGGCGCGGTGATGGCGTCGTCCACCCTCATGACGATCCCGGTGCTGGTGTTCTTCGTGCTGGTGCAACGCCGGCTCGTCGCCGGGATGTCCGGCGCGGTGAAAGGCTGATCATGCCCGGGTTCGACACCCTGCTCCCCCGTCCCGTCTCCGTCACCGAGGTGCCGGGCACGTGCCCGTGGCCGGCACCGGTCACCGTGCGGCCGGCGCCGGAGCTGCCCACCGAGGGCTACCGGCTGGCGATCACGCCCCGCGGGGTCACGCTGTCGGTCGCCGACGCGGCGGGCGAGGTGTACGGCCGGCAGACGCTGCGCCAGCTCGCCGGGCCGGACGCGTTCCGGGCGGCGTCGATCCGCTCCGGGCTGACGTTGCCGTGCGGGGTGGTGGAGGACCACCCGCGGTTCGGCTGGCGCGGCTGCCTGCTCGACGTGGCGCGGCACTTCCGCACGAAGGCCGAGGTGCTGCGGTTCGTCGACCTGCTGGCGGCGCACAAGCTCAACGTGCTGAACCTGCACCTGACCGACGACCAGGGCTGGCGCATCGAGGTGCCGCGGTTCCCCCGGCTCACCTCGGTCGGTGGCTGGCGGCGTTCGTCGATGGTGGGGCGCCACGACGGTCCCGAGCGCGACGGCCGTCCCCACGGCGGCTTCTACTCCACCGACGACCTGCGGGAGATCGTCGCGTACGCCGCCGCGCGGGCCGTGACGGTGGTGCCGGAGATCGACGTGCCCGGCCACGCCCGCGCGGCCATCGCCGCGTACCCGAAGCTCGGCCCCGACCCCGACGCGGACTGGGAGGTGTGGACGTCCTGGGGCATCAGCACTTCGCTGCTCGACCCTTCGGAGTCCACTTTGGATTTCTTCCGCACCGTGTTCGACCACGTGCTGGACATCTTCCCGTCGCCGGTGATCGGCCTCGGCGGTGACGAGGTGCCGGGCGCGACCGAGGCCCACGGCCGGTTCGTCCGCGAGATCGCCGCGCACCTGGCCGCACGCGGCCGGCAGGCGCTCGGCTGGGACGAGGTCCTCGACATCGGCGACCTCCCGCCCATGGTGATCGGCGCCTGGCAGGACGAGGCGCGCGGCGAGCTGGCCGCGTCCCGGGGTCACGACGTGGTGCTGTGCCCGGAGGACCGCGTGTACCTCGACCACCGCCAGTCCGACCACCCCGACGAGCCCATCCCGGTCGGCTACCTGCGCACACTGGAGGACGTCTACACCTACGATCCGGCGCTGACCGGCCCGCACCTGCTCGGCGCCCAGGCCCAGGTCTGGACCGAGCACCTCGACACCGCGCGGCGCGTGGACTACGCGGCTTTCCCCCGGCTGAGCGCGTTCGCGGAGCTGGCCTGGACCACCGGGCCCCGCGACTTCGCCGAGTTCCTGCCGCGCCTGCGCGACCACCACCTGCCGCGGCTCGACGCGCTGGGCGTGGAGTACCGGCCGCTCGACGGGCCGCACCCGTGGCAGACCCGGCCCGACGCACCGGGCTGCCCTCGCTGAGCTCTAGCGCTGCCCGCGGTCCGGCCGGACCACGTGCGGCCCGGGCCTCCCCTCCGGCAGCGCGCGCACCGGACGGACGCCCGTGGCCCACCACCAGAACGCCGCTCCGACCACCGCCACCAGCAACCCGCCGACCATCAGGACCACCGCGAGCCCCACGACCGACGCCGACAGCGCGGCCATGCCCCCGACCACGGCCAGCACCCCGGCGAAGTACACCAGCGCCCATCCCAGCAGCGACTGCCGCACCTTCCGGACGGCCGCGACGCGCAGCTCGAGCTCGGCGCCGCACCAGTCGCAGACGGCCTTCGCCGAGGCGTAGCCGGCCGTGGGGCGCCGGACGGTGAGCCGCGAGGTGCGTTCGCTGCCTTCGGCACTGCGCTCGTGCGCGAGGTGCCGCAGCAGCAGCCGTGGGCGCGGGTCTCGCTCCACCGGATTCCCCTTCGTCGGGCTGGTTCGCGGCGACCGTACCTCGTGCCCCGCCGAGCTGTGTAGGGCGTTATACAGAAACAGTGCGCGAACAACCGTCCGGGTGAGGCCGGGCGATTCGCCCCGCACCCGGCGCGACCAGTACTGGTCGTCAGGCGGGGCCGTGGCGGTACCAGACCTCGGGGCGCCCCACCTGGCCGTAGCGGGGTTCGCGGTGGGCCAAGCCGTTGTCCGCCAGGTACTCCAGGTAGCGGCGGGCCGTGACGCGCGACGCGCCGATCGCGCTCGCCGCGCCGGCGGCGGAGAGCCCTTCGGAGGCGGCGGCCAGGGCGGCGGTGATCGCTTCGAGCGTCTCGGCGCTCATGCCCTTCGGCAGGGCCTGCTGCTCGCTCGTGCGCAGCGTCGCAAGCGCGCGGTCGATCTCGGCCTGGCCGGTGACCTCGCCCGAAGCCCGGTGGAACTCGGCGTAGCGCTCGAGCTTTTCCCGCAGCGAAGCGAACGTGAACGGTTTCAGCAGGTACTGCACCACGCCCACCGAGACCGCCGCCTTCACCAGCGCGAGGTCGCGCGCCGAGGTCACGGCGATCACGTCGATGGGCAGGCCGGCCGCGCGCAGTGAGCGGCACACGGCGAGGCCGTGGGTGTCGGGCAGGTAGAAGTCGAGCAGCACGAGGTCGACGGGTTCGCGCTCGCAGAAGCGCAGCGCGTCGCCGCCGGAGTGGACCACGCCGGCGACGCTGAAGCCGCCCACGCGCTCCACGTAGAGCCGGTGGGCCTCGGCGGCCACGGGCTCGTCCTCCACCACCAGCACGCGGATCACCGCAGCGCCTCCTGCCTCGGCAACCGGACCGTGAACACCGCGCCACCCTCTTGCCCGACGTCGACGCGGCCGCCGTAGCGCCGGACGGCCTGGGCCACCAGCGCGAGCCCGAGCCCGTGGCCCTCGGCCGCCTTCGTGGACCAGCCGCGGCGGAACATGTCCTCCACAGCTTCCTCCGGTACGCCCGGGCCGTTGTCGGCGACCCGCAGCAGCAGCCCGTCCTCGTCGGTCCGCGCGGTGACGACCACAGCCGGCCGGCCGGCCGCCCCGCGCGCGGCGGCGTCGATGCCGTTGTCGACGAGGTTGCCCAGGATCGTCACGAGGTCCCGGCCGGCGATCCCGCCGCCGAGGTCCTCGATCACCGTGTCGGGCGTGATCGTGAACTCGACGCCGCGTTCGCTGGCCTCCGCGGCCTTGCCGAGCAGCAGGGCCGCGAGCACGGGCTCGGACACCGCGCTCATCACGCGGTCGGTGAGCTCCTGGGCCAGCGCGAGCTCGGCCGTCGCGAACTCCACCGCGTCTTCGGGCCGGCCGAGCTCCACGAGGGAAACGACGGTGTGCAGCCGGTTCGCGGCCTCGTGCGCCTGCGACCGCAGCGCCTCCGACAGGCTGCGGGCGGTGGTGAGCTCACCCGTGAGCGTCTGCAGTTCCGTGTGGTCGCGCAGGATCACCACGGTGCCCTGCGCGCGCCCGCCGGAGCGCACGACGGTGGTACTGACCACCAGCACGCGCGTGTCGGTGAGGTGCAGCTCCTCGGTGCGCGTCTCGGCGGACACGAACGCGGCCACCAGCTCCGGCGGCAGCCCCAGCTCGACCAGCGGCCGCCCCACGGGATCCGCGGTGAGGCCCAGGAGCGTGCGCGCGCCGTCGTTGCACAGGCCGACGCGGCCGTCGCGCCCGACCAGCAGCACGCCTTCGCGCACGGAGTGCAGCACGGCTTCGTGGTACTCGAACAGGTTGCTGAGCTCACCGGGCGCGATCCCGCGCGTCTGGCGTTTGAGCCGGGCGCTCACGAGCCAGCCGCCGCACGCGCCGACCAGCAGCACCGCGGCCGCGACACCGGCGAGCGGCCATACCCGGTCGCGCAGCTCGGCGGAGATCGCGGCGATCGTGATGCCCACCGCCACCAGCGCGACGACGCGGTGGTTCGCGTCGAACACCGGCACCACGGCGCGGACGGAAGGCCCGAGCGAACCGGTGTAGGTCTCGGTGACCACGCCACCCTCCTGGGCGGCGGCGATGTGGCCGAGGAACGGCTGGCCGATCAGCGCCGGATTCGGGTGCGTGTAGCGGATCCCCTGCGGCGTCATGATCGTGACGAAGTCGACGTCGGCGTCGGCCTGCACCCGCACCGCGTAGGGCTGCAGCACTGCCGTCGGGTCCGGTGTGGACACCGCCCGCACCACTCCCGGCGAGTCGGCGATCGCGTGGGCGACCGCCAGCGACTGGTCGCGCGCCCGGTCGGTCGTCGTGCGGCCGGCGTCGAGGTACGCGATGGTGATCCCGCCACCCACGAGCACGAGCAGCACCGCCAGCTGGAGCACCAGCAGCTGGCGGGCGAGGCTCCAGCGGCTCGTCCGGGTCCGGGTGGGCGCAGGCACGTGCCCATACCAGCACATACGGGCGGACGGCAACACCCGGGTGGTGCGACGGCCCTCGCGTACCACTGTCCGAACCGGACTGGACCTCTCGTGCGAACTCAATGAACACAACGGTGACGCTGGTCATATCCTCCCCGCATAGTGACCGGCGTTCCACCCCTTCCCCGACTGGAGGCAACGGTGCCGACACCGACCCCCGAAGCGGCCGCGCCCCGGCGCGACCGCACGCGTTACCTTTATCTGGCCGTGATCGTCGCCGTGGTGCTCGGCGCCGCGGTCGGCCTGATCTGGCCGTCGGTCGGCAAGGAGCTCGCCCCGCTGGGCACCGGTTTCGTCAACCTGATCAAGATGATGATCGCGCCGATCATCTTCTGCACCATCGTGCTGGGCATCGGCTCGGTCGCGAAGGCGGCGAAGGTCGGCAAGGTCGGCATCACCGCGCTGGTCTACTTCGTCGTGATGTCGACGTTCGCGCTCGCGATCGGCCTCATCGTCGGCAACATCCTGCACCCGGGCAGTGGTCTGCACCTCAACCCGGCCGACGTCACCAAGGTCCACGACCAGGCCAAGGGCGCCGAGGGCGGCGTCGACTTCGTGCTCGGGATCATCCCGACCTCGTTCGTCTCGGCGTTCACCGAGGGCCAGACCCTGCAGGCGCTGCTCATCGCCCTGCTGACCGGGTTCGCGCTGCAGAAGCTCGGCCGGCGCGGCGAGCCGATCCTGCGCGGCATCGAGCACGTGCAGCGCCTGGTGTTCCGCATCCTGTCGATGATCATGTGGGCGGCACCGGTCGGCGCGTTCGGCGCGATCGCGGCCGTGGTCGGCGCGACCGGCTGGGGCGCGCTGCGCAGCCTGCTGGTGATCATGCTCGGCTTCTACGTGACGTGCCTGATCTTCGTCTTCGGCGTCCTCGGCGCGGTGCTGTGGGTGGGCGCGCGGGTCAGCATCTTCCAGCTGCTCAGGTACCTGGGCCGCGAGTTCCTGCTGATCCTGTCCACGTCGTCGTCGGAATCGGCGCTGCCGCGGCTGATCGCGAAGATGGAGCACCTCGGCGTGAGCAAGCCGGTCGTCGGCATCACGGTGCCCACCGGCTACTCGTTCAACCTCGACGGCACGGCGATCTACCTGACCATGGCGACGCTGTTCATCGCCTCGGCGCAGGACGAGCCGCTGGCCCTGGGCGAGCAGATCGGGTTGCTGCTGTTCATGATCCTGGCCTCGAAGGGCGCGGCGGGCGTCAGCGGCGCCGGCATCGCGACCCTGGCGAGCGGGCTGCAGTCGCACCGGCCCGAACTGGTCGACGGCGTCGGGTTCATCCTCGGCATCGACCGGTTCATGTCCGAGGCCCGCGCGCTGACGAACTTCGCCGGCAACGCCGTGGCGACCGTCCTCATCGGATCGTGGATGAAGGAGTTCGACCGCGACAAGTCCCGCCAGGTCTTCGCGGGGTCCGCGCCGTTCGACGAAGCCACGCTGCTCGACGAAGCGCCCGCACCGGTCACCACCGAGCCGCCCAGCGACCGGGGCGAACCCGTGGGTGCCTCCGCGGGCAACTGAAGCCGTTCGCACCCCAGGGCTCCTTCCGGCCCACACTCCCCCGCCGGGGTGCGAACACCCCCGTGTGCCGTGGTCGTGAGCGTCCCCCGTGCTCACGACCACGGCACACGCGTTTCTACTGCGCGTCGTAGACCTCGCGCGCCACGGCGATCGCCTCGCGGTGGCGCTGCGCCCAGTCCACGAGCCCCGACAAGGTGCCGTAGAGCTCCCGCGCCATCGGCGTCGCCTCGTACTCCACACGCGGTGGCACAGTCGGGTAGACGGTGCGCTCCAGCAGCCCGTCGCGTTCGAGGTTGCGCAGGGTCAGCGTGAGCATCCGGCGGCTGATGCCCGCCACCGAACGCTCCAGCTCCGTGAACCGCACCGGGCCCTGCGACGCCTCCAGCAGGATGCCGATCGCCCACTTGCCACTGATCCGGTTGAGCACCTCGAGCAGCGTGCACGCCTCGAGTTTCTCCGGGTCGATCGCGCTGACCTGCTCGGTCACAGCGGTGTTCCCCTGGGACATGAAAGTGCCTCCTTCCGCGCCCCTCGATGGTCACACAAGATGGTCGCAGTAACAAGAGATGCCCTGGGCGCGACCTGGGGATTCTCTTCGGTGATCGTTCTGGAGGGACCGAAATGCCGGAAGTCCGTCGGCGGGCCGTCGCACTCGTGGTGCTGTGCGCGGCCTCGCTCATGGTGGTGCTCGACGGGAGCATCGTCGCCGTGGCGCTGCCCTCGATCCAGGCCGAGCTGGGCTTCACGTCCGCGGGCCTGGCCTGGGTCGTCAACGCCTACCTCGTCGCGTTCGGCGGGCTGCTCCTGCTCTCCGGCCGCCTCGGCGACCTGCTGGGCCGGCGGCGGGTGTTCCTCGCCGGGCTCGTGGTCTTCACCGCGTCCTCGCTCGTGGCCGGGCTCTCGACCGACGCGGCGGTGCTGGTGACCGCCCGGTTCGTGCAGGGTGCCGGCGGCGCGCTCGCGTCGGCCGTGGTGCTGGGCATGATCGTGACGATGTACCCCGAACCCCGTGCGCAGGCGCGGGCGATCGGCGTCTTCAGCTTCACGCAGGCCTCGGGCGCGTCGATCGGGCTCATCGCGGGCGGCGCGCTCACGCAGGCACTCGACTGGCACTGGACCTTCTACGTGAACCTGCCGATCGGCGCCGCCGCGCTGGTGCTGGCGCCGCTGGTCGTGGACGCGGACCGCGGCCGCGGGTTGCGCACGGGGATCGACGCGCTGGGCGCGGTGCTCGTGACGGGCGGCGTCATGCTGCTGGTGTACGGGATCGTCGAGACCGGGGCCGCACTTCCCTTGGCGGGCGCGGTTTTGCTGCTCGTCGCGTTCGTCGTGCGCCAGGCCCGGGCCCGGACTCCGTTGCTGCCGCTGCGGCTGTTCCGCGTGCGCGCGGTCAGCGGCGCCAACGTCACGATGGTGTTCATGGTCGCCGGCATGATGGGCTTCCAGTTCGTGACCGCGCTGTACCTGCAGAAAGTGCTCGGGCTCGACGCGCTCGCCACCGGGCTCGCGTTCCTGCCGGCGCCGGTGATGATCGCGGTGTTCTCCCTGGGGATCTCGGCGAAGCTCAGCGCGCGCTTCACGCCGGGCGCGGTGCTCCTGGGCGGGCTCGTGGTGGTCGCGATCGCGTTCGCGCTGCTCACCACCGTGCCCACGGACGGCAGCTACTTCCTGCACGTGTTCCCGGCCCTGGTGCTCATGGGTTCCGGTGCGGGCGCAGCCATCCCGGCCGTGATGGGGCTGGCGATGTCCGGGACGGACCCGGCCGACGCCGGCGTGGCGTCGGGCCTGATCACCACCACGCAGCAGGTCGGCGCGGCGATCGGCACCGCGGTGCTCGCGACGGCCGCCGCGGCGCGCACGGCAGGACTGGCGTCGGAGGGGGCTCGCGCCGCACTCGCTTCGGGCTACCGGCTCGCGTACGGGCTGAGTGCGGGCTTCGTGCTCCTCGCCGCGGTGGCGGCGGCGCTCGTGCTGGTGCGCCGCCCGCGCCCGGTCGCGAAGCCGGACCTGTGCGTGGCGGGTCAGGCCAGGTAGGCGGCCAGGCCGCGGTGGCCCCGGCTCATCATCCACGCGTGGTTGGCGCGGAAGAACGGCCGGGCCACCGTGTCCAGCTTGCGCAGCAACGGTTTGCGGGCCCGCACGTGCTGCGTGATCTCCAGCCGCGTGCCCGCACCGACGGGGTGCAGCGCGCCGGCGAGGAAGCCTTCGAGGTCACCGCTCAGCCCGACGCGGACGTGGCCCGCGTCGGGGTCCTCTTCCTCGCGGTGCATGGCGATCACCAGCCGGTACGGCAGGCGCGAGCGGCAGACGACCTCGGCCGTGTCGTCGTCGAGGCGGCGGACCGAGCGCACGTCGGGCCACCACCGCGGATAAGCCTCGAGGTCCACGACGGCGTCGAAGACCCGGCGGGCCGGGGCGACCGGGAGCCACCAGGTGCTGGAAAACCGGTACTCCGCCCCCGCCACCGCCTTACACCCGCGCCGAGACCAGGTCCCGGCCGTCGAGGGTGACGATGCCGACCGAGGCGACGTCGGCCGGCGCGACCAGGGCCGAACCGTCGAGGCCGAAGCCCTGCGTGCTCCACTTCTCCGACACGAGCCAGCTGCCCGCGTCCCACTTCGCGCCGGTCTTGTCCGTGACCACGAGCTTGCACTTCTCGCCCGCGGGGATGCCCTTCACGGCCACGTGGACCTTGACCCAGCCGGCCGCGGGGATCACCGACGCGGTGAGGCTCGCGCCCGTCGCCGCGTTGGTGGCGGCCACGTCGCGGGTGCCGGGCACGGCCACCTGCTGAGCGGGTTCGGGCGCCGTCTGGCGGCCGATGAAGACCCCGCCGCCGAGCGCCACCGCGGCGACGACCGCCGCGGCCGCGATCGCGAGCCCCCGGCGGGAGGAGCCGCGGCTCGGGGCCGCGGCGGATTCGGCGGGAGCGGCCTGCTCCTCCTCGGCCCGGATCCGGCGCAGCGTGCGCTGCAGCAACAGGTCGCCGCCCTCGGGCGGGCCGTCGAGGAACGCCTCGGGCGGCACCTCGTCGAGCGCCTCCCGCAGGGCGCCGAAGTCCTTGAGCTCGAAGCGGCACTGCGCGCACGTGGCCAGGTGGCGTTCGAACTCGACCGCCTCGGCCGGGTCCAGCGCGCCGAGGACGTAGGCGCCGAGCTGAGTGTGCTCCTGCTCGACCGCGCTCATCTCACTGCCTCCGTTCCGCCGCTCACCATCGCCGCGCGCAGGGCGCGCAGCGCGTAGTAGGACCGGGATTTCACGGTGCCGGGAGCGACCCCCAGCATCTCGGCTGCCTCCGCCACCGATCTCCCTCGATAGTAGATCTCCACGAGCACGTCGCGATGGTCTTGCGACAACCCTTCGAGGGCTCCCAGCACCGTCATCGAGTCGACCACCCCCTGGGCGTGGTCGCGTTCCACCGGCGCCGCGAGCGTCTCCGGGCCTTCGGCCACCTCCGGCGGCCGCGAAGCGCGGGCCCGCGCCCGGTCCGTGACGAGGTTGCGCACCACGGTGAGCAGCCAGCCGCGCACGGACCCCTCGCGGTCGCCGCTCAGGTCGTCGGCGTGCTTCCAAGCCCGCACCAGCGTTTCCTGGACCACGTCCTCGGCGGCCGCGCGGTCGCCCGTGAGCCTGGTCGCGTAAGCCAGCAGGCTCCGGCCGTGTTCCGCGTAGAGCTGCTCCACGAGCCGCTCGGCGGCGGCCCGTTTCGGCCGCCCGCGTCCGATCGCCACCCTCGACCTCCCGACGGTGTTCTGGGTAGGCGAGGACAGTACTGCAAACCACGGCGTGAACGCCGGTCGTCGCCGCACGCCCAGCACCGCCGCCGTGTCCACCGGGAGATCGCCCCCTTTCCGCGTGCTCGACGTGTGCTCGATGCCGGGGTGAGAGTCCCCGACACCCCTCACACGGATGCCGGCGCGATGCGGTTCACCGCGAATTCAGAAAGTTCGCCGGGGAATTCGCCGCCGGAGGCGGGACGGATGGGTTGTGCCGGTGATCGGGACGCGGCTTGTCGATCACCGGCGCGGGTTCCTAAGCTGACGCGGCACCGCCGCCGCCTGGACGTCCCGGAGGCCTCGCCGTGCCCGTGAAAACCCGTCTCGCGCTCGCGGCGCTGGCTGTCCTGGTCACCGCCGGCTGCTCCTCGGCCCCGGCCGCGACTCCGGCGCCACCTGGGCCGGGCCTCACGGCGACGCTCACGACCCCGACGGACATCGACCTGCGCTGGCCCGCGGGCGACCCCGGCGCGGCCGGGCACCTGCTCGAATACGCGAACTCCGCCGGCGGCCCGTGGACGGCGCTGCAGTACTTCCCGCGCTCGCAGACCACCTACCGGCACCCGGACCTGATCCCGGAGACGCCGTTCTTCTACCGCGTGCGGGACTTCTACGGTCCCGTGTCGGCGGTGGTGCAGCCGGGTGCGCCCGTGCGCGCTGCTCCCCCGGCCGCGGCCGTGCCGGTGCGGACGCCGGGGGACGCGGCTGCTCCGGCCGACGTGACCGTGGTCCCGGCCGAGGACGCGTCGGTGCATTTCACCTGGGCGGATCGTTCGAGTGACGAGGCCGGGTTCCTGGTGGAGATCCGCAAGCCGGGCGCGGCGGGCTTCGTCCCGGTCGAGATCACCGACCCGGACACCACAACCTGCGCGCTGTCGCTCCTGCCCGACGAGCAGGGCTCCGCCTTCCGCGTGCGCGCGCTCTACTACGGGCCGCTCTCGCCGGTGGTCGACCGCACGACCGGCAGGGACTGACTCCCGCCGGTGCGGTGACCCGCGTTCGGGCCACCGCACCGGGACGGGTCAGGCCGGGTTGAGGACCTGGCCGAGGAACTCGCCCGTGTAGCTCTCCGGCACCGACGCGATGTGCTCGGGCGTACCTTCCGCGACGACCATGCCGCCGCCGGAACCGCCCTCCGGGCCCATGTCGATGATCCAGTCGGACGTCTTGATCACGTCGAGGTTGTGCTCGATCACGATCACCGTGTTGCCCTTGTCCACCAGCCCGTTGATCACGCCGATCAGCTTGCTGATGTCCTCGAAGTGCAGGCCCGTGGTCGGCTCGTCGAGGATGTAGACCGTCTTGCCCGTGGAGCGCTTCTGCAGCTCGCTCGCGAGCTTCACGCGCTGCGCCTCGCCACCGGAGAGGGTCGGCGCGGGCTGGCCCAGGCGCACGTAACCGAGGCCGACGTCGACGAGCGTCTGCAGGTGCCGGTGGATCGCCTTGATCGGCTCGAAGAACTCGGCCGCCTCCTCGATCGGCATGTCCAGCACGTCGGACACCGTCTTGCCCTTGTAGTGCACCTCGAGCGTCTCGCGGTTGTAGCGGGCGCCCTTGCAGACCTCGCAGGGCACGTAGACGTCGGGCAGGAAGTTCATCTCGATCTTGATCGTGCCGTCGCCTGCGCACGCCTCGCAGCGGCCGCCCTTGACGTTGAACGAGAACCGGCCCTGCTGGTAGCCGCGCACCTTGGCCTCGGTGGTGGCCGCGAACAGCTTGCGCACGTGGTCCCACACGCCGGTGTAGGTCGCCGGGTTGGACCGCGGGGTGCGGCCGATCGGCGACTGGTCCACGCGCACCAGCTTGTCGACCGTGTTCAGCCCGTTGACCCGGGTGTGGCGGCCGGGGACCTGGCGCGCGCCGTTGAGCTTGTTGGCGAGCACCTGGGCGAGGATGTCGTTGACGAGCGTGGACTTGCCCGAACCGGAGACACCGGTGACGGACACGAGGCAGCCGAGCGGGAACGACACGTCGATGCCGCGCAGGTTGTGCTCGCGCGCGCCCACGACCGTGAGCTGCCGCTTCTTGTCGACCGGGCGCCGGATCGCCGGCACCTCGATCGAGCGGCGGCCTGACAGGTAGGCGCCGGTGAGCGACTCCTTGCTCTTCAGCATCTTCTTGTACGGTCCACTGTGGACGATGTGCCCACCGTGCTCGCCCGCGCCCGGGCCGATGTCGACGACCCAGTCGCTCGCGCGGATCGTGTCCTCGTCGTGCTCCACCACGATCAGCGTGTTGCCGAGGTCGCGCAGGCGCGTGAGGGTCTCGATCAGGCGGTGGTTGTCGCGCTGGTGCAGGCCGATCGACGGCTCGTCGAGCACGTAGAGCACCCCCACCAGGCCCGAGCCGATCTGCGTGGCCAGCCGGATGCGCTGCGCCTCGCCGCCCGACAGGGTGCCCGACGCGCGGTCGAGCGAGAGGTAGGTGAGGCCGACGTCGAGCAGGAAGCGCAGGCGCGCCTGGATCTCCTTGAGCACCGCGCCGGCGATCATCGCCTCGCGCTGCCCGAGCACCAGCTCGTCGAGGAACTTCGACGCCTCGTCGATCGACAGGGCGCAGACCTCGGCGATCGAGCGCTCACCCTGCGTCTCGTGCTCCAGGGTGACCGCGAGGATCTCCGGCTTGAGCCGCGTGCCCTGGCAGGTGGGGCACGGCACCTCGCGCATGTAGCCCTCGTACCGCTCGCGCATGTACTCGGACTCGGTCTGCTCCTGGCGCCGCTCGAGGAACGGGATCACGCCCTCGAAGTTGGCGTAGTACGAGCGCTGCCGGCCGTAGCGGTTGCGGTAGCGCACGTGGACCTGCTCGTCGACGCCGTGCAGCACCGCCTTCTGGACCTTCGCCGGCAGCTGGCGCCACGGCGTGTCCATGCGGAAGCCGATGGCCTCCGACAGCGACTCCAGCAGGCGGATGAAGTAGTCGGCGCTCTGCCCGCCGGCCCACGGCGCGATGGCGCCCTCGCCCAGCGACAGCTCGTCGTCCGGCACCACCAGCTCCGGGTCGACCTCCTTGCGGATGCCGATGCCGGTGCACACGGGGCACGCACCGTAGGGCGAGTTGAACGAGAACGACCGCGGCTCGAGGTCCTCGATCGCGAGCGGGTGCCCGTTGGGGCAGGCCAGGTTCTCGGAGAACCCGCGCACGCGGTTCGGGTCGTTCTCGGGCAGGTCGACGAACTCCAGCTCGACCAGCCCATCGGCCAGCCGCAGCGCCGTCTCGACCGAGTCGGTGAGCCGCTGGCGCGAGCTCGTCTTCACGCTCAGGCGGTCGATGACCACGCCGATCTGGTGCTTCTCCTGCTTCTTCAGCTTCGGCGGGTCGGTGAGCGGGTGCACCTTCCCGTCGACGACCACGCGCGCGTAGCCCTGCTGCTGCAGGTTCTGGAACAGGTCGAGGTACTCGCCCTTGCGCCCGCGCACGACCGGCGCGAGCACCTGGAAGCGCGTGCCCTCGTCCATGTCGAGCACCTGGTCCACGATCTGCTGCGGCGTCTGCTTGCTGATCAGCTCACCGCACTTGGGGCAGTGCGCCTTGCCCGCGCGGGCGTAGAGCAGCCGCAGGTAGTCGTAGACCTCGGTGATCGTGCCCACCGTGGAGCGCGGGTTGCGCGAGGTGGACTTCTGGTCGATCGACACCGCGGGCGAGAGGCCCTCGATGAAGTCGACGTCGGGCTTGTCCATCTGCCCGAGGAACTGCCGCGCGTACGCCGAGAGCGACTCGACGTAACGGCGCTGCCCCTCGGCGAAGATAGTGTCGAAAGCGAGGCTCGACTTGCCCGACCCGGACAGGCCCGTGAACACGATCAGGCTGTCGCGGGGCAGATCGAGGTCGACACCGCGGAGGTTGTGCTCGCGGGCCCCGCGAACAACGAGGCGATCAGCCACGCCCACGTCCCTTCAATTCAAATCTCGGCTCGGAGGCCGGCCCGGTGGAAGTCCTGCACGGGCGGCCGCGTCCATGCTAGGACCGACCACCGACAGAAACCGGGCTCTGGCTCTTCGACCTGGGCTTTTGCGGGTTCCTGGGCGGTTTTGCCCGCCCGCCGGGCGGTCCGGCGACGACCGTTCCACCCACGCGGTGAGCGCTCGGCCGGCGACCGGCACCGCGGGAGCCGCGGCCGGCCGGGGACACCGATGTCCGGCAGGGCGCGCGCCAGGACGTAACCCGGTTCCCGGCGCACCAGGTAGAGACCATACGAGATCCCGGCGAGCCGGGTGAGCGCCGGGGCGACCCCGCGCGGGGTCCTGGGGCATCGCCCGGTGGAACGGGAAGACGTGCAGGTCCGGTACCACAATACAGGCCGCGAAGAGCAGCTCGAGGCGTCAGGACGCCGGCCGAAGGAGACGTTCACGACAGGGATCGGCGTGCGGCGCGGGTCGAAGGTCGACAACCGAACCACGGTGAGTACGACCATCAACACCCAGACGAGCCACATCATCACTCGATCGGTGCGCCACCGCCGCGAGGCAGCGCAGAACGCTCACCTCCGCCACGAACCGCGCCGGGCGTAGGTGCTCGGGGGTGGGACAGACCGCGTCGACCCGGCTACCGTGTGGACGTGAACATCGCCGACACCTACACCGGGCACGTCGAACCGGGCGGCGACGCCGCCCGCCGGACGCTGGACGCGCTGACCATCACCAAGCTCTCCGTGGGGCCGATGGACAACAACGCGTACCTGCTCGTCTGCCGCGCCGAGAACGAAGCGCTGCTGATCGACGCCGCCAACGACCCCGAGCGCATCTCCGACCTCATCGGCCACGGCCCCGACCGGCCCGCGCTGCGCACCGTCGTGACCACCCACCAGCACCAGGACCACTGGCAGGCCCTGGGCGCCGTGGCGGGCGCCAACGGTTCCAACACCGCCGCGCACCCCCTCGACGCCCCGCCACTGCCCGTTCCCCCCGACTTCCTGGTCGAACACGGCGACACCCTGAAGGTCGGCCAGGTCACCCTCGAGGTGATCCACCTGCGCGGCCACACGCCGGGCTCCATCGCCCTCCTGTACCGCGACCCGGCCGGCCACCCCCACCTCTTCACGGGCGACTCACTGTTCCCGGGCGGGGTCGGGAAGACTTCGTCGCCGGAGGACTTCGCGTCGCTTCTGGACGACGTCTCGGCGCGGATCTTCGACGAACTGCCGGATGAGACGTGGTTCTACCCGGGGCACGGGGATGACTCGACGCTCGGCGTGGAGCGGCCGAAACTGGCGGAGTGGCGTTCGCGCGGTTGGTGAGCTGAAGGTTTGTTCGAACCGGGCTGTCTGGGTTTCAGGCAGCCCGGTTTTGTTTCGCCTGAGACAGATGGGGCCTCAGACGAAAGGACCGAGCAGTTCGAGCGAGCTGACCGAAACGGCGGCGTCGGCCGATCAACCTCGTTACCTGGCACCCTCGTCGAACGGGTCGTCGCGGCGCGCTGAGCGGCCGCGTTTCGTTTACAGGACCGCGATGTCGCTGATGCGCCACTGGCCGTTGTCTTCCGTGGCGGTGAGGCGGACCTGGGCGCCGCCGCTGGAGGTGTCGGGGGTGGCGGCGCGGGAGGTCGTCGGGTCGGCGAAGACGAGGACGTGGGCGGTCGTGCCGGTGATGTCCTTGATGCCGATGGTGCGGACGCGGCTGGTGAGGGTGAGGTGGTTGGGGACGGCCTGTTGCTGGACGGCCGAGAGCAGCTGCCGGTACTGGGTGACGGCGTTTCCGGTGAGGTACTGGTCGGCGGCCCGTTGGGTTTTGGCGACGTCCTGGTAGTCGAGGGAGAAGACGGCCTCGAAGGCGGCGCTGAGCTGGCCAGTGACGGCGGAGGTGGCGGCGCTGTCGGAGAAGGCGGTGTTGGCGGCCGGGCCGGAGGTCGTGGACTGGTGGGCTTGCCAGGCGAACCAGCCGGCGGCGGCGAGGAGGACGACGGTCAGCGCCGACAGGCCGACGGTCACCCGGCTGCGGAGACGGTTGCCCGGCGCCGCGGTTGCCGGTTCGGCTGAAGCGGCCGGCGAGGCATCATCGGCGGGCGGCTCGGGATCTGAGTCCGACGTGGCGGCAGGGCGACTGCTCGGGGCGGCGTCGGAGTCCGGTGTGCTCGCAGCACGACCCTTCGATTCGATCCCGGAGTCCGGTGCGACCGCACCACGATCCTTCGATTCGATCCCGGAGCCCGGCGCGACCGCACCACGGCCCTTCGATTCGATCCCGGAGCCCGACGCGACCGCACCACGGCCCTTCGACTCGATCCCGGAGTCCGGCGCGACGGCTCCAGTCTCGGCGGCGAGGCCCGGCCCCACGGCCGGCTCGATCACGTCGACGGCCGAGGCCGCGGAAGGCTGCGCGGCGCGGGGTTTGCCGGCGACCGCGGTGCGGCGCGGGCGGGGGGACGGCGGGCGGTGGCGGGTGAGGGCCATGGCGGGAATCCGTTCGGAAGGGGCTCAGAGGCTGACGGTGACCGGCTGCACGGCGGAGAGCTTCCAGCCCTCCGGGGTCCGCGTGACGGTCGCCTGGAAACGGTTGCGCTTGACCGCCGCCGGGGTGGCGCCCTGGCGCGCGGTGACTTCCACGACGGCCATGAGCTGCGCGGTGCCGGCCTGCGCGTCGAGCTGGGACAGCGCGGCGTCGAGGACGCGGGCGGTGGTGGTGCTCTTGGCGGTCTGCAGGGCCGTGACGCCCTGGGCGTGGCCGGCACGGATCTGGTCGAGCAGGGGGCCGGTGGTGACCGTCTCCCACTTGCGCAGGTCGGCGTCCGCGGTGGTGTAGTTCGCGGTCGTCAGGGTGGCGACGGCGGTTTCGCCCGCGGCCTCGGCCGCCTCACGATCGGCAGCGATCGAGACGGGGTCGCTGTGGGCCGCCGAGGCCCACCACCAGCCGGTGCCGGCCGCGGCCAAGGCGGCGATCACCACGGCCACCGCGGCCAGTCGTTTTCCGGAGAAGCGCATGGGAATCCTCATTTCGCGCGAGCCGAGCCGACCGAGCCGGCCGAAGTCGTGGCCGGAGTCCCGGCCAGAGATGGACCAGGAGCGGAAGTCGAGACACGGCGCATGGAAATCCTCACTTCGCGCCGAACAAGCCGGCCGAGGTAGCGACGACGAGCAGGTCGCGCAGAAATAGCCCCGAGGCCGTAGCCGAGACAGGGCACAAAAGAAGTCCTCACCTCGCGCGAGACAAGCCGAGCAAGCCGGGCCAGGGCGGAAGCCGAGACAGGACGCACGGGAATCCTCCCTTCGTGCGAGACAAGCCGAGCGAGCCGGCCCGGGGTGGAAGCCGAAACGAGTCGCATGGAAATCCTCACTTCGCACCGGAAAGGCCGAGCAGCCCGGCCAACGACGTAGGCCCGGAAAGAGCCGGAACCCCCAGCAGGCCCGGCAACGGCGCACCACCCACCGGAGACCCACCGGAAGACCCAACCGCCGGAGGCGGCACCGCAAGCGGCTTCCCGCCGTAAGGCGCGTTCTGCGAGCCCCGCACCGAGCTCGGGCTCCCCGGCGGCAGGGCGCAGTACGCCGTGGTGTTCGCCGGCGCCTGGGCGACCTGGTCGGCGGGCCGGCGAACCGTGTTCTCGTAGCCGCGGGTGCAGACGTACGGGTCGAAGAAGTTGAGCACCAGGCCCAGGTGCGCGGTGCCGTCGCCGGGGACGACGGTGTTGGCGAGGGTCATGAGCTGGGGGTAGGACACGAGGATGTCCTCGATGCCGTCGCGGCGGGGGGCGATGACGTCGGCCGTGGTGAGCAGGTTGGCGAGCAGCACGCTGAGCTGCGGGCCGGTCTCGGTGAGCACGGCGTTGATCTGCTGGGCCGCCTGCGGAGCGGCCGTGATGAGGTGCCGGAGGTCGCCGTCGGAGGACTTGAGCTGGGTGGCCAGCACGCGGAGGTTGGCGGAGAAGTCCTTGATCTGCGCCGATTGCGTGTTCTGGGTGTCGAGTACGACGCGTGCGCTGGACAGGAGCTGCGAAGTCTCGTCGACGTGGTCGAGCGCCGCCGCGGTGAAGGTGTCCGTCGAGTCCAGCAGCTGCCGCAGGTCGGGCGCGGCGGAGCCGGACAGGGCGTTGTCGAGCTCGTCGACGACCGTGCGCAGCTGGTCGGTCGGCACGCTGCCCGCGAGTGCCTCCACGTGGTCGAGCAGCTGCTCGGTCGGCACCGGCGTCTGGGTGTCGCGCGAGGCGATGACCGAGCCGTCGCCCAGGAACGGGCCGGAGCCGGTGCGCGGCAGCAGGTCCACGTACTGCTCGCCGACCGCGGAGCGGTTCGCCACCACGGCCTCGACGTCGGCGGGCACGGGCGGCGCGTCGCGGTCGAGGACGAGGTCGGCCTCCGTGCCGCCCTGCGCGCCGAGGCCGACGGCGCCGACCTTGCCGACAGTCACCCCTCGATAGGTGACGTCGGCGTCGGGGTAGATGCCGCCGGAGTCGGCCAGCTCGAGGTGCACGGTGGCGCCCTGGCCGCCGAAGAACCGGCCCAGCCCGGCGTACCGGACGCCGACGTAGCCGACGGTCACCAGCGACAGCACGACGAACACGAGGATCTTGAACCGGGTGCCCCGCGTCAGCATCTACAGCCCTCCCAGGATAGCCCTCCCAGGATCGCGCCGAGCACGCCGCCGAGACCCGGCGCCGAAGCAGGCGGAGCGGACGGACCGGATGGGACGGCCGTGCCCGGCAGCGGCAGCACCGGCGAACCCGGCGGCAGCGACCGCGAGCCCAGCACCGAGATCGGCAGCCGCGGCGCGCCCAGGATGTTCGGCAGCACCGAGTCGAGGTCCAGGTCGAGTTTCGCCGTGAAGTTCGTGTAGTCGCCGCGGATCGAGTCCAGCGACTTGGTGTTGAACGGGAAGGTCAGCAGATAGTCGAGGCTGCGCGGGATGTCCTGCCCGGTCTTGGTCAGCTGCTCCAGCGTCGGCCCGAGCGAGCGCAGGTCGGCGACGAGGTCGGCCTGGCTGCGCCGGACCGTGTCGACGGTGACGCCCGACAGCGACGTCAGCGCCTGCAACATCCCGACGAGCTGCCCGCGCTGCTGCTCCAGCACCTGCAGACCGGGCCCGAGGTCCGCCAGCGCGCGGCCGAGGTTGTCGCGCTGGCCCTTCAACGTCGTGGCGAGCCGGTCGAGGCCGTCGAGCGCGCGCACGATCGTGGCGCGCTGGGCGTCCAGGGCGGACACGAGCGAGTCCACACTGGACAGCAGCCCGCGCAGCTCGCCTTCGTTGCCCTTGAGCGCCTTGGTCACTTCCTGGCTGATGGTGCGGATCTGCTCCACTCCCCCGCCGTTGAGCAGCAGCGACAGCGCGCCGAGCACCTCCTCCACCTCGGGGTAGCGGTTGGTGCGGTCGGCGGTGATCACGGCGCCGTCGGCGAGCGTGCCGGCCGGTTTCCCCGCAGCGGGCGGGGAAAGCGCCACGTACTTCTCTCCCAGCAAGCTCGACTGCACCAGCTGCGCATCGGCGTTCGCCGGCAGGTGCACGTCCCCGTTGACGGTCAGCCGCACCTGCACCGTCCAGCCGTCGTCGCCGAGGTCGACGGAGTCGACGCTGCCCACCGGCACGTCGTCCACCTTCACCGCGGCGTGCGGCACGAGGTCCAGCACGTCGGGGAACTGCACGGTCACGTGGTACGGGTGGTCGCCGGTGTCGGCGCCACCGGGCAGCGGCGCGTCGTACAGCCCCGAGTAGTCGCCCGCGCCGCAGCCGGACACCAGCAGGCAGACCGAACCCAGGGCGAGCACGCGGAACCGGTTCATCGGGCGCCTCCGGCGGTCACGAGCGGCAACGGCAGGTTCCCCGTCTGCAGGCCGTTGAGCACCTGCGCACCCGAAGGCAACGGCACCACGCCGTTGAGAACGGGCGCGAGCTGGTCGCACGCGTCGGCGAGCGTGGCCGGCAGCTGCTTCGGCGTGCTCTGCCGCACGAGCTTGCACACGGTGACCAGCGGCGGCGAGGTCAGCTCGTTGATGTCGAGCCGCGCGTCGAGGGTGCCGCTGGTCTCGTTGTACGCGTTGACCAGGTTGTTCAACGCCAGCGGCGCCACGTCCAGGATCTCCGCGAGCGACGCCCGCTGGTCCGAGAGCACCTGCGTCACCGCGGCCAGGTTGTCCACATTGGACTTGATCCCGGCGCGGTTGTCCCGGATGAAGCCGCGCACCCGGTCGAGCGCAGAGCCCAAAGTGGACAACGCCGCCGCGAGCTGGTCCTTCTGCCCGGCCAGGAAGCCCGACGCGTCGGACAGCCGCCCGGTCAGCTCGCGGAACTGGCCGTCGCTGCGGGCGAGCGTGGTGGTGAACTTCTGCAGGTTGTCCACGGTGCTGAACAGGTCGCCGCTGTTGTCCGACAACGTCTTGCTCAGGCTGCTGAGGTCGTGCAGCGTCTGGTTGATCGTCTGGCCGGTGCCGTCGAGGTTCTTCGCCGCGGTGTCGAGCACGTCGGTCAGCGCGCCGCCGGAGTTGGCGCCCTTCGGGCCGAGCGCGGTGCTCAGCTGGTCGAGGCTCTGGTACAGCTGGTCGATCTCGGCCGGCGTCACGGTGCGCTCGCGCGGGATCACGGCGCCGTCGGCCAGTGCCGGGCCACCGAGGTACACGGGGGTGAGCTGCACGTACCGGTCGGCGACCAGGCTCGGCGCGACCACGACCGCGCGCGCCGCGGACGGGACCGACACGTCACCGGACACCGACAGCACCACCTGCACGTCCGAAGCCCGCGGTGTCACGCTCTCGACGCTGCCCACCTTCACCCCGAGCACCCGCACGTCGTTGCCCGGGTACACGCCGATGGCGCGCGCGAAGTACGCGGTGAACTGCCGGTCGCCCGGCCGCGACGAGAGCCACCACAGGCCCGTCGCGGCCACGAGCCCCAGCACGACGGCGACCACGGCGTAGCGGAACGCGTGCCGACGCACCGCACCGACGAAACCCATCAGTTCCCTCCCGGCACGCCGGAGTTGGTCCCCGCGGGCAGGCAGCCCTCGGGGTTCACGACGAGGAGATCGAGGTTCACGTTCGGCGGGACCACGCCGCACGCGTAGGTGTCGAACCAGCGGCCGTTGCCCAGGGTGTTGGTGAAGACCCGGTAGAACGGCGCGAGGTTGCGCAGGCCCGCGGCCAGGTTGTCCTGGTTGTTCTCGAGCAGCGTGGTCACCTGGTTCAGCTGGTCGAGCGCGGGTTTCAGCTGCGCCTCGTTGTCCTGCACCAGCCCGCTGACCTGCACGGCGAGCGACTGCGCGCCCGACAGCAGCGCCGCGATCGCCTGCTCGCGCGCCTGGATCTCGCCCAGCAGCAGGTTTCCGTCCGACAGCAGCTTCTGGAACTGCTCGTCGCGGTCGGCGAGGATGCCGCTCACCTCACGAGTGCTCGCCAGCAGCGCCGCGAGCTGCTGGTTGCGCGAGGACACCGTCTGCGACAGCGCGGACAGCCCGCCCAGCGCCTCCTTCAGCGACTCCGGCGTGCCGCGGAACGCGTCGGAGATCGTGGTGAAGCTCTGCGCCAGCTGCTGCGTGTCGATCTGCCCGACGGTGTCGGACAGGTGCTCGACCGCCGTCGTCACGTCGTAGGGCGACACCGTGCGCGAGCGCGGGATCACCACGTCCGGGTCGAGCGGTGCGGTGCCCTCGGGGTCGAGCGCGAGGTACTTCTGCCCCAGCAGCGTCTTGATCTGGATCGACGCCGACGTCTGGTCGCCCACCCACGCGTTCTTCGCGGTGAAGGCCACGCGCACGTGGTCGCGCTCCAGCGAAACGTCTTTGACGGCACCGACTTTGACACCGGCGATCCGGACCTCGTCGCCGGAGGTCAGCCCGGCCGCCTCGGAGAACTCGGCCGCGTAACGCGTGCCGTCGCCGATCACCGGCAGGTCCTCGTAGAAGTACGCGGCGAGGCTGCCGAGCAGGATCACGACCACCCCGACGATGCCGATCGGGACCGGGTGACGTTCTTCGAAGGCCTTCACCGCGTGCACCTCGCCGGCTGCTGCGTGGCCGGCACCGGCAGCACCGGCACCTCCACGTCGAGGGAGCTGATGCCGACCTGGCCGGTGACCTGGCAGGCGTAGAAGTTGAACCACGACCCGTACGTCGCCGTCGGCGTGATCTTGGCGGCGTTCTCGGGCAGGTGCTGCAGGAACTGCTGCACCAGATCCTGGCCCTGGTTGAGGTTCGCCGCGAGCGAGCCGAGGCCCGCGATGTCGCGTTTCAGCGGCTCCCGGCCCTGCTCCAGCAACCCGGACACGGAGCTGCTCACGTCGGCGAGCGCGCTCACCGAGTCGCCGATCGGCTTGCGGTCCGCGGCCAGGCCGGACACCAGCTGCTGCACGGTCGTGACCAGCCCGGCGAGCTGGTCGCCGTGGCTGGTGACGGTGTCGAGCACCGAGTTGAGGTTGTCGATCACGCGCCCGATCACCTCGTCCTTGCCCGCGATGGTCGACGCGAGCGAGGCGGTGTGCTGCAGCAGCGAGGTGATCGTGCCGCCCTCGCCCTGCAGCACCTGGATCAGCTCGTAGGACAGGCTGTTCACGTCGTCGGGCGAGAGCGCCTGGAACAGCGGCTTGAACCCGTTGAACAGCACGGTCAGGTTGAGCGCCGACGTCGTCTGCGTGAGCGGGATGGTCGCGTCGGCCGCCAGGATCGGGCCGGGCGCGGCGGAGTCGCGTTCGAGCGCGATGTAGCGCTGGCCCACCAGGTTGCGGTACTTGATCTCGGCGTGCACCGCGGCCGGCAGCTTGCGCCGGCTGTCCACGGTGAACTCGACGAGCGCCAGCTTCCGGTCCGTGATCCCGATCTCGGACACCGAGCCGACGCGCACGCCGTTGATGCGCACGTCGTCGCCGGTGTTGAGCGCGGTCACGTCGGAGAACACCGCGCGGTAGCTCGACTCGCTCGAGAACGTGATGTTGCCGATCGTGAACGCCAGCAGCGCCGTGGCGAGCACGGTGACCGTGACGAACACGGCGATCTTGAGCAGCGTCGGCGTGAGGCTCCTCATCGGACGGTCACCTCCGTTCCCCGGTACAGCGGGCCCACGAGCAGCGAGCTCCACGACGGCACCTCGGTCTGCGGCGCACCCAGCTGCGGTGCCAGCAACGCCGACAGCAGCTGCTGCTCCGCCCCCGAGTTGGCCAGCGCCGCACCGCCGCCGCCGACGGGCGACGAACCGTCCTGGATCGGCCGGCCCTCGGGGTACTGCGGCGCCTTCTCCCCCGGCTGCAGCGAGTAGCAACGCGGGCCGCGGTGCTCGTCGTAGGCCGGCGTGTCGTGCCCGGGCACGTACTTGCCGCGGCTGTTGGCGATCTCGATCGTCAGGTGCAGCTTGTGGTCGCCGTCGGCGCCGCCCCAGACGTCGTCGAGCTTCGGACCGAAGTCGGCCAGCTGCTTCGTCAGGCACGGGTACTCGGGCGCGTAGCGCTCCAGCAGGTCCAGCGTCGGGCGCGAATCGCTCGTGACGCGGATCAGGTTGTCCTTGTTGGCGGCCAGGAAGTCGCGCAGATTCAGCCCGGTGGTGGTGAGGTCGGCGTAGAGCGAACGCAACGAGTCCTGTTGCTGCGCAATCGTTTTCGTCGTCGTGGTGAGGTCGCTCAGCGCCTGCAGCAGGTCCGGCGCGGCCTGGTCGTAGGTGTCCGCGACACCGGGCAGCGCGGCGAGGTCGGCGGTCAGGTCGGGCACCGACGGGTTGATCCGGCGCACGTAGTCGCCGAGCCGCGTGAGCGTCTGCCCGAGCTGCTCGCCGCGGCCGTCGAGCGCGTCGGACACCGCGTTGAGCGTGGTCGAGAGCTTCTGCGGCTGCACGGCCTGCAGCACCGGCATCAGCTTGTCGAGGATCTGGTTGAGCTCCACGGCCTCGGCGCTGGTGTCCTGGTGGATCACCGCCCCCTCGGTCAGCCGCGCGATCGCCGGGTGCGCCGGCTCGACGAGGTCGACGTAGCGCTCGCCGAAGAGCGTCTTCGGCAGCAGCCGCGCGGTCACGTCCGCGGGGATCAGCGTCGCTTGACGCGGATTGAGCGCGAGGGTGAGCGAGGTGCCGTCGCCGGAGGTGGTGATTTCGCGCACCTCCCCCACGAGGACGCCGCGCAGCTTCACGTCGGCGAGCCGCGTGAGCTGGTTGCCGATGTGCCCCGCGCGCAGCGTCACCGTGGTGACGGTCGTGAACACCTTGTCGTAGGCGGCGATCGTCAGGCCCAGGAAGGCGAGGATCGCGGCGAAGTAGGCCAGCCCCATCAGGCGCCGGGGCACGGCGGGCAGGCGCCCGCGTTCGGTGGTCATCCCGCGATCCGCACGGTCGTGGTGGTGCCCCAGATGGCGAGGCTGAGGAAGAAGTTCAGCACGACCACCGTCACGATCGCGCTGCGCACGGCCTTGCCCACGGCCACGCCCACCCCGGCGGGCCCGCCGTTGGCGGTGTAGCCGTGGTAGCAGTGGATGAGGATCAGCGCCACCGCGAACACCAGCACTTTGCCGAAGGACCACAACACGTCCCCCGGTGGCAGGAAGAGATCGAAGTAGTGGTCGTAGGTGCCGGCAGACTGTCCATTGAGGACGACGGTGATCTCCCGCGAGGCGACATACGAGCTCAGCAGGCCCAGCGCGTACAGCGGGATGATCGCCACGAACCCGGCGACCATCCGCGCCGTGACGAGGAACGGCAGGCTCGGGATGCCCATCACCTCGAGCGCGTCGATCTCCTCGGAGATCCGCATCGCGCCCAGCTGCGCGGTGAAGCCGGACCCGACAGTGGCCGAGAGCGCGATGCCCGCGACCAGCGGCGCGATCTCGCGCGTGTTGAAGTACGCGGACACGAACCCGGTGAACGCGGCGGTGCCGATCTGGTTCAGCGCCGCGTAGCCCTGCAGGCCCACGACCGTGCCGACGAACAGGCTCAGCGCCATCATCACGCCCACCGTCCCGCCGATCACGGCCAGCGCGCCCGTGCCGAAGCTGACCTCCGACAGCAGGCGCGTGATCTCACGCGGGTAGCGGCGCAGCGTGCGCGGCGTCCACAGGAGCGCGCGCAGGTAGAACCACAGCTCGTCCCCGTGCCGGTCGAGCGAGCGCACGGGGGCGCCGGCCAGGCCGAGGAAGTCTTCGCGCAGGGCGCGCGTGGTGGTCGTCATCAGCTCCCCTTGGCGGGAACGATCTGCAGGTAGATCGTGGTGATCACGAAGTTGGCGAAGTACAGCAGCAGGAAGGTGATGACCACGGCCTGGTTCACCGCGTCGCCGACCCCCTTGGGCCCGCCCGAGGGGTGCAGCCCGCGGTAGCAGGCCACGATCCCGGCGGTGAACCCGAAGATGAACGCCTTGAGCTCGCTCACCCACAGGTCGGGCAGCTGCGCCAGCGCGTTGAAGCTCGCCAGGTAGGCACCGGGCGTGCCGTCCTGGAGGAAGACGTTGAAGACGTACCCACCGGCCACGCCGACGATGCTGACCAGGCCGTTGAGCAGCACGGCGACGCCCACCATGGCCAGCACGCGCGGCACGACCAGGCGCTGGATCGGCGAGACGCCCAGCACCTTCATCGCGTCGATCTCCTCGCGGATGGTGCGTGCGCCCAGATCCGCGCAGACAGCGCTTCCTCCGGCGCCGGCGATGATCAACGCGGTCACGATCGGCGCGGCCTGCTGCACGGTGGCCAGCACGCCCGCGGCGCCGGTGAACGACTGCGCGCCCAGCTGTTTGGTCAGCGAGCCGAGCTGCAACGCGATCACCGCCCCGAACGGGATCGCCACCAGCGCGCTCGGCAGGATCGACACGCTCGCCACGAACCAGAACTGGCCCACGAACTCGCGCGTCTGGAACGGCCGGCGCGGCACGAGCCGCAGCACGTCCAGACCGAGGGCGAACATCCGGCCGGTGTGGCCGAACGCGCGCGAGCCGGGAAACGTCCACGCGGTGCTCATGAGACCTCCTCGACGCGGTGCCGGCCCGCGTGCTCGACGCCGTAGCGCCGGCGTTCCTCCGGCGTGAGCGACGCGAGGATCCCGTCCTGCGCCGCTTCGGGCAGCGTCGGCAGGAGCCGCAGCACTCGGTCCTTGCGCCGTGCTTCACCCGGGCGGGCCGGCAGCCCCGGCGCGGGCTGCATCTGCGGCGGGATGCCCACGACCTCTTCCACGCCGCCGGCGTGGTGCCCGGCGGCGAACTTCGCGCGTTCGGCGGCCATCGTCGCCGAGTCCTTCTCCTCGCTCATGCCGATCGGGCCGTCCATCCGGCCGTTGAGGAACTGCCGCACCACCGGCTCCTCACTGGTCAGCAGGACCTCGCGCGGCCCGAACATCACGAGCTCACGGCGGAAGAGCATGCCGAGGTTGTCGGGGACGGTCCGGGCGAGGTTGATGTTGTGCGTGACGATGAGGAACGTCGCGTCGCTCTGGGCGTTGACGTCGAGGAACAGCTGCGAGATGTAGGTGGTGCGCACCGGGTCGAGGCCGGAGTCGGGCTCGTCGACGAGCACGATCTCCGGGTCGAGCACGAGTGCGCGGGCCAGCCCGGCGCGTTTGCGCATGCCGCCGGAGATCTCGCCGGGCAGCTTGCGGTCGGCGCCGGACAGGCCCGTGAGCTCCAGCTTCTCGTGCACGATCCGCCGGATCTCGGTCTCCGACTTGCGGGTGTGCTCGCGCAGCGGGAACGCGATGTTGTCGAACAAGGTCATGGAGCCGAACAGCGCGCCGTCCTGGAACAGCACCCCGAACAGCTTGCGCACCTCGTAGAGCCGGTGCTCCGAGCACGTGACCACGTCGACGCCGTCGACCACGCAACGGCCGCGGTCGGGCTTGAGCAGCCCGATCAGCGACTTGAGGAACACCGACTTCCCGGTTCCCGAGGGACCCAGCAGGACGGACACCTCACCCGGGGGCAGGGTGAGGGTCACGTCCCGCCAGATCGTCTGGCGCCCGAACGACTTCGTCAGGCCCTCGACGACGACTTCCGCACCCACCGTTGTGCTCGCCCTTCCCGGCTCAGCCGACGATCAGGTCCTCGCGCCCGTCGGCGCGCAGCTTTTCGACGTACACGGGGAAGAGCTTCTTCGACAGCGGAGCGAGCTTGATCAGCTTCGACACCGGACCGTCCACTTTGACCTTGCCGCGGGCCATGGCGAACGTGAGGTTCACCTTGCCCTGCCAGTAGCCGTTGGCGACCTCGCTGTCCATCGTCATGGTCGCGTCGGCCGGCGCGTCGAACGCGTCGCCGGTCACGCGGCGGTTCTGCGTGTCGATCAGCAGCGCGGACTCGGGGTTGGTGCACACCATCTTCAGCACCAGGCCGGTGCCGGCGAGCTTGGCGGCGAGGTCGGCGTCGGCGAACGCGGTTTCGAAGATGCCGCCGATGTACTGGTAGATCTCTTCGGGCTTGCTGAACGCGGGCATGGCTGGCCTCCGGTCTGTTCGGGAACGTGGTCTCAGAAGAAGCAGGGCATGGCGCGCACGGCGTGCACGAAGTTGCCGGCCAGGTAGTCCGGCTCGCCGGCGGTGATGGTCGGCAGCGTGCGCAGCAGCTCGCCGAACAGGGCGCGCAGCTGGGCCTTGGCGACCTGGTTGCCGAGGCAGAAGTGCGCGCCGCCCCCGCCGAAGCTCACGTGCGGGTTGGGGCTGCGGCTCAGGTCGAAGCGGCCGGGCTCGTCGAACACCTCGGGGTCGAAGTTGCCGGACGCGTAGAACATCACCACCTTCTCGCCGGTGCTGACCTGCTGCCCGCCCAGCTCGAAGTCCGCGACGGCCGTGCGGCGGAACGTCATCACCGGGGAGGCCCAGCGGACGAACTCGTCGAGCGCGCTGGCGATGCGGCCGTCGAAGTCGGCCATCAGCCACTCGCGCTGCTCCGGGAAGTCGGTGAGCGCGCGCAGCGTGTGGCTGGTGGTCTGGCGGGTGGTGTCGTTGCCCGCCACCGAGAGCAGCACGAAGAACGCTGCGATCTCCTCGTCGGTGAGGCGCTCACCGTCCACTTCGGCCTGCACGAGGTTGGTCATCAGGTCCTCGGCCGGGTGGGCGCGGCGGTGCTCGGCCATCTCGAACGCCACACCGTGCAGCGTCATCTGGGCCTCGAAGATCATGTCGATCGGGTCGCGCCCGTCGAGGTAGACCGGGTCGGCCCAGGACACCGACGCGTCGGCGGCGTGGGCCACGCTCTCGCGGTGGGACTCGGGGATGCCGACCATGTCCGAGAGCGTGCGGATCGGCAGCTGCCCGGAGCACTGGCGCACGAAGTCGGCACCGCTGCCCGCCTCGGCCAGCTCGCGCACGATGTCACGGGCGTTGGCCTTGATCTGCTCCTCGATGCGGCGCACCTGCTTCGGGGTGAACGCGGCGCTGACGAGCTTGCGGATCTTCGTGTGCCGCGGCGGGTCCATCGCCAGGAACGACTGCGACGCCTCGAGCATCTCCTCGGGGATGTTCTCGAACATCACGCCCTGGCCGGACACGAACACGTCATTGCGGCGGCTGACCTCGACGATGTCGGCGTGGCGGACCACGGCCCAGTAGCCGGGGTCCTCGGGGTCCTCCATCAGCGCGTCCTCGACCGGCCGATGCCACGACACCGGGCGCTGCAGGCGCAGCGCGGCGAAACTGCGCTCGCGGTCGGCGGCGCGGGTCGACCAGAAGGCCCGCGACGAAAGGTCGATCTCGTCGTACTCGCGCTGCTGCGGGGTCACGATGGCGGTCATGCGGGGATCTCCTGTCCCAAGTAGACGGACTTGAGCTGCTGGTAGGCGGCCAGGCCCTCGGGGCCGAGCTCGCGGCCGACGCCGCTGGCCTTCACGCCGCCGAACGGCGCGCCCAGGTCGAGGTCGTAGAAGTTGACGCCGACGCTGCCGGTCTCCACGCGGCGCGCCACGTCGAGGCCCTTCTCCACGTCGGAGGTCCAGATGGTGCCGCCGAGCCCGTAGTCGGAGTCGTTGGCGATGGAGACCGCTTCGTCGACGTCGCCGTACGGGATCACCGTGAGCACCGGGCCGAAGATCTCCTCCCGCGCGATCCGGCTGCCGTTGTCGACGCCGCCGAACACGGTCGGCTGCACGTACCAGCCACGGTCGCGGTCGGGGCGCCCGCCGCCGGCCGCCAGCGTGGCGCCGGACTCGCGGCCCACGGCCACGTACTCCTCGACCTTGCGCCGCTGCTTGTCGCTGACCAGCGGGCCGATGTGCGTGCCGGGATCGAGCGGGTCGCCGACGGTCAGCGCGGACGCCAGCCCGGACAGCGCGGCGACGACCTCGTCGTGGCGCGAGTGCGGGGCGAGGATGCGCGTGGAGAGGTAGCAGGTCTGGCCGTTGTTGAGCAGGCTGGCCGTGGCCAGGCCCTGCACGGTGGTGGCCAGGTCGGCGTCGTCGAGCACGATCGCCGCCGACTTCCCGCCCAGCTCCAGCGTGACGGGCCGCAGCAGTCGGCCGCAGGCCTCGCCGATCTTGCGGCCCACGGGCGTGGACCCGGTGAACGCGACCTTCCGCACGCCCGGGTGGGTCACGAGGTACTCACCGATGTCGGCGCCGCCGGAGATCACGTTGAGCACGCCCGCGGGCAGCCCGGCGCGTTCGGCGGTGGCCGCGAGCTCCAGCGCGTCCAACGTGGTCTCGGGCGACGGCTTGAGCACCACGGTGCAGCCCGCCGCCAGGGCCGGCGCGAGCTTGAACATCGTGAGCACCTGCGGGAAATTCCAGGGCACCACGAGCGCGACCACGCCGACCGGCTCCTTGCGCACCACGGTGACGCCCTGCCCGTCCAGCCGCGGCCGGCGCTCCTCGGCGGGCGCGGCGCCGAGCGCGGCGTAGTACTGCAGGATCCCGACCGGGCCGGCCCCCTCGGCGGCGGTGGCGATGGTGATCGGCATGCCGTTCTGGATCGTGGTGAGCTCGGCGCGCTGGGCCACGTTCTTGCCCAGCTCGTCGGCGAACGCCATCAGCAGCCCGGACCGGGCTTCCGGTGTGAGCCCGCCCCACTCCGCGGACCGCAGCGCGCGACCGGCGGCGGCGACCGCGGCGTCCACTTCGGACTCCCCCGCGAGCGGCACGGTGCCGATGCGTTCCTCGGTGTCCGGCGAGACCACGGCGAGCGTGGCGCCGCCGGCCGGGCGCACCCACGCGCCGTCGATGTACAGGGCTTCGTGTTCGTGCATCAGCGCACTCCTTCGGACACGGGTTCCCGCCGCCGGGCGGCGAAGTCGAGCGCGCCGGACCAGTCGGTGCGGCGTGCGATGAGGGCCCGGAACTTCATGATCTCCCGCTGCTTGTTCACCGCGAGCACGCCGGTGAGGCGATCGCCGGAGCGGTACAGCGCGACGAACCGGCCCTCGTCCGGATCGCCGAGCACCACCCGGATCTCGTCGGCGTCGGGCACGCCGGCGAACTGGATGCGGGTGTCGTACCAGTCGGACCAGAAGTAGGGCACGGTCTCGTACGGCTCGGCCGCCCCCGCCACCGCCGCACCGACGCCCGCCGCGGCCCCCTGCTCCGCGGCGCTGCTCCAGTGCTCCAGGCGCATGGCCCGGCCGAACACCGGGTTGACCCACCGGGCGACGTCCCCCGCCGCGTACACGCCGGGCAGCCCCGTCGCGAGCGTCGCGTCGCACACCACGCCGTCCTCCAGCGTGAGCCCGCTGCCCGCGAGCCAGTCGGTGGCCGGGACCGCGCCGGCGCCGACCACGACCAGGTCCGCGTCCAGCGTGGTCCCGTCGGCCAGCCGCACGCGTTCGACGCGGTCGTGGCCTTCGACCCCGGTCACGGCGACGCCGCAGCGCAGGTCGGTGCCGTTCGCGCGGTGCAGCGCCGAGCAGGGTTCGCCCATGGCGCCGATCGCGCGCATGAGCGGCGTCGGCGCGGCCTCCACCACGGTCACCGGCAGGCCGCGTTTGCGTGCTGCCGACGCGACTTCCGAGCCGATGAACCCGGCGCCGATCACCACCGTGCGGGCACCGGCGTCGAGGGCCGCGCGCACGGCGAGCGCGTCGTCGAGGGTGCGCAGCGTGTGCACGCCGGCCAGGTGGCTCGTGCCGGACAGCGTCCGGGCGGTCGCGCCGGTGGCGATCACGAGGCCGTCGTACGGGATCTCGCGATCCCCCGCGTGCACCGCGCGCTCGGCCGGATCCAGCGCGTGCGCCCGGGTGCCGAGCACGAGCTCGACGCCGAGCTCGTCGCGCAGCACCTGCTCCTCGCGGAACACCGGCGCGGCGACCGGCCCGTCGAGGAACGCCTTCGACAGCGGCGGCCGGTCGTAGGGCAGGTGTTCCTCGGCGCCGACGAGCGTCACGGACCCGGTGAACCCGGCCTTGCGGGCGCCCTCCACGGCCCGCAGCCCGGCCAGGGAGGCACCGACGACGACGAGACGGGTCACTTCTCGAGCCTCAGGGCTTCGGTCGGGCAGCCCGTGACGGCTTGCTCCACTTCGGACTCCAGCCCGTCGGGCACGGTCTCCGACGACAGGACCAGGTCACCGTTGTCGTCCACCTCGAACACCTCGGGTGCGAACGACTCGCAGATGCCCAGCCCGGTGCAGCGGGCGCGGTCCACGACGATCTTCACGTGCTCACTCCTTCCGCGCGGAGGGAACCAGGACGGGCTTCACGACCTCGCCCTTGAGGCTCGCCTGCTCGGCTTCGTTGATCTCCTCGAACGGGAACGTCTCCACGAGCCGGTCGAACGGGAACCGGCCCTGGCGCCACAGCTCGATCAGCCGCGGGATCATCACCTGCGGCACGGCGTCGCCTTCGAGGATTCCCATCACGTTGCGGCCCACGGCGAGCGCCGTCGGGTCGAGCACCAGGTCGCCCTGCTGCACGCCGACGAGCCCGCAGGTGCCGGTGGGGCGCAGCACCGCGATCGCGGTGGTGATCACCGACGGCACGCCGGTGGTGTCCAAGGTGTACTGAGCGCCGCCCGTGGCCGCGAGCAGCTGCTCGGCCAGGTCGGGCGCGGCGCCGTCGACGGTGTGCGTGGCACCGAGTTCCTTCGCCAGCTCCAGCCGGCGCGGGTTGAGGTCCACGGCGACGATCCGCGCGGCCCCGGCCACCCGGGCCGCCATCACCGCGGACAGGCCCACGCCACCGGCGCCGAACACGACGAAACTCGTGCCGGGCTCCACGCCGAGCGCGCTGAACACCGAGGCCGCCCCGGTCTGGATGCCGCAGCCGAGCGGGCCGAGCAGCTCCAGCGGCAGCTCCGGGTCGACCTTCACCGCGTTGCGCGCCGCGACGACCGAGTGCGAGGCAAACGACGACTGCCCGAACCAGCGCGCGGCCACGGCTTCGCCCGCGGCGTCGAGCACCGGCTGCTCGCCGTCCGGGTCGTGGCCGGTGAGGTTGCGCGGGAAGAAGGTCTCGCAGTACGACGGGTGCCCGGCGACGCAGTTGGCGCAGTGGCCGCAGAAGTCGAACGACAGCACCACGTGGTCGCCCGGCGCCAGGCTCGTCACGTCGGCACCCACGGCCTCGACGACACCCGAACCCTCGTGCCCGGTGATGATCGGCGGCGCGGCCAGGAACCCCGGTGCACGCGGCAGCAGGTCGGTGTGGCAGAGCCCGGCGCCGGCGATGCGCACCAGCACCTGGTCCGCGCCCGGCGCGGGCAGCTCGACGTCCTCGATCCGGTAGGGCCCGTCGGCGGCGCGCAGCACCGCGGCCTTGATCTGCATGGTCTTCTCGCTCCTGGTGGGTCCGAAGTGGTCGGTCAGCGGGTGAGCTCGCCCTTGACGAGCTTCCCGGTGGGCGTGCGGGGCAGCCGGTCGACGAAGGTGAACGCCCGGGGGACCTTGTAGTGCGCGATGCGCTCGCGCAGGTACTCGCGCAGCTCGTCGCCGAGGCCCGGCCCGGCCTCGCCCACGGGTTCGACGAACGCCTGCACCGCCTCGCCCATCTCCGGGTCGGGCACGCCGACCACGGCGACGTCGAGCACCTTCGGGTGCAGCGTCAGCGCGTTCTCGATCTCCTGCGGGTAGATGTTCACCCCGCCGGAGATGATCATGAAGGCCTTGCGGTCGGTGAGGAACAGGAAGCCGTCCTCGTCGACGTACCCGACATCGCCGGTGGTGGTCCACGTCGGGTGCCGCGGGTGCTGCGCCTCGGCGGTCTTGCCCGGGTCGTTGTGGTAGGCGAACGGCAGCGCGTCGCGTTCGAAGTAGACGGTGCCGATGCCGCCCGCCGGCAGCTCTTCGCCGTCCTCGCCGCAGATCCGGATCACGCCGACACCGGCCGGCCCGACCGAACCGGGCTTGCGCAGCCACTGCTCGCTGTCGATGAACGTGATGCCGCTGCCCTCGGTGGACGAGTAGTACTCGTGCAGGACCGGGCCCCACCAGTCGATCATGGCGCGCTTGACGTCGACCGGGCACGGCGCCGCGGCGTGGACGGCCACGCGCTGGCTCGACAGGTCGTACTTCACCCGCGTGGCTTCCGGCAGCTTGAGCATGCGGACGAACATCGTCGGCACCCACTGGCTGTGCGTCACGCCGTAGGTCTCGATCGCGGAAAGCGCTTGCTCCGCGTCGAACCGCTCCATCAGCACCACCGTGCCGCCCAGCGCCTGCACCACGCCGCCGAAGCGCAGCGGCGCCGCGTGGTAGACGGGCGCGGGCGAGAGGTAGACCGTGCCGGGGCCGAACCCGTACAGGGGACCGAAAACCGCGGTGTAGACATCGCCCGGCTCGTCGACCCGGCGCTCGGGCAGCGGCGGCTTGATGCCCTTCGGCCGGCCGGTGGTGCCGGACGAGTAGAGCATGTCCATGCCGCGCGGCTGCTCCGCCAGCGGCTCGGCCGACGTGCCCGCCAGCGCGTCCTCATAGGACTCGTAGCCGGGCACGCTTCCCCGGTACGCCAGGCGGAGGCGCACCTTCGGCGTCTCCGCGACGACCGCCTCGGCCACCTCGGCGAGCCCGGCCGACACGATCAGCGCCTCGGCGCCGCAGTCGTCGACGATGTAGGCGACCTCGGCCGGCGACAGGTGCCGGTTCACGGCCGTGATGTAGAGCCCGGAACGCAACGCCGCCCAGTAGACCTCGAACACTTTCGGGTCATTTCCGGACAGGAGCGCGAGGTGGTCGCCGCGGCGCAGCCCCGCGTCGTGCAGGTAGCGCGCCAGCCGCGCCGAACGCTCCTCCAGCTGCCCGTACGTGAGCACCTCGCCGCCGGCCACGACGACGGCGGGCTTGTCGGGGAACTGCTCGGCGTGGACACCGGGGTACATGGGCGCTCCTGGCAGGGGAACCGGACGGGGAGCCGACCGGTGCGCCGCGGGCGCCCGAACCGGTCGGCTGTGACCTCGGGAGAGCTATCTAGCGTTCGTTAAGTTGAGCGTATGGTCCAGCTCACATGTTGTCAAGACAGTATGTCTGGATTCTCTGTCCAGTCAATTCGAGCGGCGAGCCGGTAGGGTGAGAGCGAGGACAAGGAGGCTGGATGCCGTCGGTGACCCGCAAGCCCCAGACCGCGCGCAAGCAGCAGCGCCGGGAGACGCTCGGCCGCCAGTTGCTGGAGGCCACCGAGCGCCTCATGGGCGAGGGACTCACGTTCACCGAGCTGAGCGTCGACCGCCTGGCGTCCGAAGGCGGCATCTCGCGCGCCACCTTCTACGTCTACTTCGAGGACAAGGGCCAGCTGCTGCGGCTGTTCGCCCAGCACGTGTTCGCCGACCTCACCGAAGCCGCGCAACGCTGGTGGAACAGCGCCGACGCGCGCGACCCCGAGGACCTGCGGGCCTCGCTGAGCGAGATCATCGCCCGCTACCGCAACCACCGCTCGGTGCTCTACGCGGTGATCGAGATGGCGGCGTACGACTCCGAGGTCGACGAGCTCTACCGCGGCATCATGGAGGGCCTCGTCGACGCCATCGCGGCGATCATCGAGCGCGGCCAGGCCGCCGGCACGATCACGCCGATGCCCGTGCGCGCCACGGCTTCCGCGCTCACCTGGATGGTCGAACGCACCTGCCACCAGACCCTGCGCTTCACCCCGGAGTCCGAGGACGACGCGCTGGCCGACTCCATGACCGAGGTCATCTGGCGCACCCTGTACCTGGAGCCGGCGCCGCGTCCGTGACGCGCCTCAGCGCTTGCGCTTCACCGGCCGCGCGCCGACCGTGCGCAGCGCGAGGTCCACGTACCGCCCGGCGAGCTCTTCGGGCTTCAGCGGGCCGCCGGGCTGGTACCACCGCGCGATCGACTGGCACATGCCCAGCACGGCCCGCACCGTCTCCTCGGGGTGGGCCACGGTGAACACGCCCTCGCGCGCGCCGTCCTCGATGATCCCGGTCAGGACGGTCTCGATCTCCTTGCGGCGCGCGGCATAACGCTTGCGCGAGTCCGGCGAGAGGTGCCGCAGCTCCAGGTCCAGCGCGGCCAGCCGCGTGCGGTGCGTCATGTGCAGCACCACCGCCTCGACGACGTTGACCAGCTGCTCCCGCGGACCGGCCGCGTCGGCCGCCGCCGCGTTGACCCGGCTGACGGCTTCGCCGGTGCCCAGGTCGAGCAACGCGGCGAAGGCGCCTTCCTTGCTGTCGTGGTGGTAGTACAGCGAGGGCACGGTCTGCCCCACCCGGCGGACGATGTCGCGCACCGAGGTGCCGTGGAAACCGTGCTCGTAGAACGCGTCGAGCGCGGCGGCGAGCAGGGGCGTCAGCTCCAGCTCGTCGTAGTGCCGCCAGTCGGCCCCCGGCTCGACCTCGACCGAGACCGAGGCGGAGGCCGGGGCCACCGCCTCCCGCGCACGCACCATGTTCCACCCATCGAGTCCGGAAGCTTCCCCGCCGAGTCTAGGCTCAGCGCGGGGCCATGCGGATGGCGCCGTCGAGCCGGATGGTCTCGCCGTTGAGCATCGGGTTCTCCACGATGTGGCAGGCCAGCGCCGCGTACTCCGCCGGGTCGCCCAGCCGGGACGGGTGCGGCACCTGCGCCCCGAGCGACTCGACGGCCTCGTCGGGCAGCGTGGCGAACAGCGGCGTGTGGAACAGCCCGGGCGCGATGGTCATCACGCGGATCCGGAGGCTCGCCAGGTCGCGCGCGATCGGCAGCGTCATGCCGACGATCCCGCCCTTCGACGCCGAGTACGCGGCCTGCCCGACCTGACCGTCGAACGCCGCCACGGACGCGGTGTTCACGATGACCCCGCGCTCCTCGCCCACCGGGTCGACCTGCGCGATGCGCTCGGCGGCCAGCCGGAGCACGTTGAACGTGCCGATCAAGTTGACCGACACCACCTTCGTGAACGCGTCCAGCGGGAACGCGCCCTTCTTGCCGACGGTCTTCACCGCGTTGCCGATGCCCGCGCAGTTCACGACCACCCGCAGGTCGCCCAACGACGCGGCGGTGTCGACGGCGGCCCGCACGTCGGCCTCGCTCGTCACGTCGGCCGGCGCGAACACACCGTCCAGCTCCGCGGCGACCGCGGCACCGTCCGAAGTGGGCAGATCGACCACGACCACCTTCGCGCCGCGCTTGTGCAGCTCCTTCGCGGTGGCCAGGCCCAGCCCCGACGCCCCGCCGGTCACGAGCGCGACCGTGTTCGCGATGTCCATCCGTGTCCTCCTCAGGCCAGCACGCCGGCCAGGCGGCCGGCGATGATCTCGTGTGCCTCCGCGACGATGCGGGAGACCAGCTCCGCCACCGTCGGCACGTCGTGGACGAGCCCCTGCACCACACCCGCGGACCAGATGCCGAGGTCGATGTCGCCGGTCTCGTACACCTTGCGGCCGCGGCTGCCCGCCACCAGGTCGCGCACGTCGTCGAAGCCACCGCCGCCGGCGAGGATGCCGACCACTTCGCGGCTCGTGGCGTTGGACGCCACCCGGGCGGTGTTGCGCAGCGACCGGAAGATCAGCTCCGTGTCCCGCTCGGTCGCCTCGACGAGGCGCTGCTTCACGTTGTCGTGCACCGGCGCCTCGGCCGTGGCGAGGAAGCGGGTGCCCATGTTGACGCCGTCGGCGCCGAGCGCGAGGGCGGCGACGAGGCCGCGGCCGTCGGCGAACCCGCCGGAGGCGATCATCGGGATCGTCACCTGCTCGGCCGCGGCGGGGATCAGCACCAGCCCCGGGACGTCGTCCTCACCGGGGTGCCCGGCGCACTCGAACCCGTCGATCGAGACCCCGTCCACGCCGAGGGCCTGCGCCTTCACCGCATGACGGACGCTGGTGCACTTGTGCAGCACCTTCACCCCGGCCGCGCGGAACGCGGGCAGGTGCTCGGCGGGGTTGAACCCGGCCGTCTCGACGACCGGCACGCCGGAGCTGGTGATCACGTCGCGGTACTCGGCGTACGGCGGCGGGTTGATCGACGGCAGGATCGTGAGGTTCACCCCGAAGGGTTTGTCCGTGAGCTCCCGGCAGCGGACGATCTCCTTCGCCAGGTCCTCCGGCGTCGGCTGCGTGAGCGCGGTGAGGAACCCGAGCGCGCCCGCGTTGGCCACGGCGGCCACGAGCTCCGCGCGGCCCACCCACTGCATGCCGCCTTGGACGATGGGGTGCTCGACCCCGAAAACCTCGCAGAAGCGCGTGCGCAGCATCCGGACTCCCTTGTTCGGCCCACGGTTTCCGCACCGAAGGTAACTTAGCGATCGTTAGATATACAGTGACCCTGGTCTCTTGACAGCGGCGGGCGTGTTTAACGATCGTTAGATAACTTTCGACGACGCAGGGGGCACCGTGCAGCGCCAGCTCTTCACCGCCGACCACGAGGCCTACCGCGAACTGGTGCGGGAGTTCACCGCGCGCGAGGTCGTGCCGAATCTCGACCGCTGGGACGCCGACCGGCTGATCGACCGCGAGGTCTGGCGCGCCGCGGGCAAGCAGGGCGTGATCGGGCTGGCCGTGCCGGAGGAGCACGGCGGCGCCGGCCAGCCGGACTACCGCTACCGCGTGGTCGTCGCCGAGGAGCTGGCACGCGTCGGAGCGGCGTCGCTGCACTCGAGCTTCGGGCTGCAGGACGACATCATCATCCCGTACGTGCAGGACCTCGGCACCGACGAACAGCGCCGGAAGTGGCTGCCGGGCATGGCCTCGGGCGAGCTGATCGGCGCCATCGCGATGACCGAGCCGGGTGCGGGCAGCGATCTGCAGGGCGTGCGCACCACGGCCGTGCGCGACGGTGGCGAATGGGTCCTCAATGGACAGAAGACCTTCATCACCAGCGGCATCAACGCCGACTTCGTGATCGTGGTGGCGCGCACCGACCCGGCGGCGGGCTCACGCGGGTTCAGCCTGATCGTGGTCGAGAACGGCACGCCCGGTTTCACGCGCGGGCGCAAGCTCGACAAGGTCGGCCTGCACGCGCAGGACACCGCGGAGCTGTTTTTCGAGGACGTGCGGGTGCCGGCGGCGAACCTGCTCGGCACCGAGGGCCGCGGGTTCGCGCACCTGATGGAACGGCTGCCGCGCGAGCGCATGTCGATCGCCGTCGGCAGCCTCGCGAGCGTCGACGCGGTGTTCGCCGAAACGCGCGAATACTGCTTCAGCCGCAAGGCGTTCGGCAAGCCGATCGGCGACTTCCAGAACACCCGTTTCGTGCTCGCGGAGATCGCCACCGAACGCGACGTGACGGCCGCGTACCTCGACGCGTGCGTGCACGAGCTCAACGCCGGCTCGCTCTCCGCGGTCGACGCGGCGAAGGCCAAGTGGTGGGCCAGCGAGCTGCAGAAGCGCGTGATCGATCGCTGCGTGCAGCTGCACGGCGGCTACGGCTACATGCTGGAGTACCCCGTCGCCCGGGCCTTTGTGGACTCCCGCATCCAGACGATCTACGGCGGCACCACCGAGATCATGAAGGAGATCATCGGCCGTGATCTCGCCGCCGGCCACTGACCACCCCACTGACACAGAAAGCGGACGACACATGGGTTTGCGCACGGCGAAGGAGTACCGGGACGGGCTGCGCGACGGCCGTCGCGTGTTCTACCGCGGGCAGCGGGTGGCGAGCGTGGGCGACCACCCGGAGCTGACGCTCGCGGTGGACCACTCCGCGCACTGCTTCGACATCTCGCAGTCGCACCCCGAGCTGGCCGTCGCCGACGGCTACTCGGCGTTCTACCGGGTGCCGCGTTCGGCCGAGCAGCTGCGGGCCCGCGGCGAGCTGATCGAGACCGTCTCCCGGCTGGGCGGCGGGATCATCGTGCTCAAGGAGGTGGGCAGCGACGCGATGTTCGCGTTGCTGCGCACTCTGGAGGGTGAAGAGCTGGAGCGCGCGAAGGCGTTCCACGAGCGCGTGTGCCGCGACGACCTGGCCCTGGCCGTGGCGCAGACGGACGTGAAGGGCGACCGTTCGCTCGCGCCGCACCAGCAGGCCGACCCGGACCTGTACCTGCGGATCGTCGACGAGGACGCCGACTCGATCACCGTGCGCGGCGCGAAGTGCCACACGTCGTACTCGGCCAACGCCGACGAGCTGATCGTGCTGCCGACCCGCGCGATGGGTCCCGACGACGCGGACTACGCGGTGTCGTTCGCGATCCCGATCGACACTCCGGGCCTGAACATCTACGTCTCGCCCTACCTCGCCGGCGAGCGCAACGAGTTCGAGTTCCCGTTGTCGTCGAAGCACAAGATGCTCGAGAGCCTCACGGTGTTCGACGACGTGCGGGTGCCGAAGGAGCGCGTGTTCCTCAACCGCCGCCCCGAGCTGGCGGGACCGCTGGCGATCGCGTTCGTGGACTACCACCGGTTCACCGCGATCAACTACAAGCTGCCCCTGCTCGACCTGCTGGTGGGTTCGGCGACGCTGATCGCGGAGTACAACGGCATCGCGCGCGCCGGGCACGTGAAGGACAAGATCACGCAGCTGATCGCGTACGCCGAGACCGTGCGCGGGCTCGCGGAGCTGGCCGCGCTGCGGTCGCGGCCCGGGCAGGACGGCATCCAGCAGCCCGACCCCGTCGCGGTGAACACGGCGAAGTACACCTTCGCGCACGGTTTCCACGACGCGGCGGCGAAGCTCATGGACCTCGCCGGCGGTCTGCTCGCCACCGGCCCCGGCGGTGAGGACTGGGCGAACCCGGAGATCCGCGCGGTGCTGGAGAAGTACTACGCGGCCGCGGTGCCGGCCGAGCCCCGCCTGCGGCTGCTGAACCTCATCGCCGACCTCACCGCCCGCGACTACGGTGGCTACCAGGCCGTGCTCGCCACGCACGCGGAAGGTTCGCTGGAGGCGGAGAAACTGCAGATCGCCCGCACCTACGACCCGACGCGCGCCCGGGCGTACGTCAGCCGCCACGCCGGACTCGCCTGAAAGGGGCCTTCCTTGACCGCGCCAGTTGATGTGCCAGTGAAGATCGTGCAGGACGGTGCCGCGCTGCGCATCGAGTTCGACCGGCCCGACCGGCTCAACGCCGTGACCACCGCGATGCTCGTGCGCGCGGGCGACGCCGTGGAGGAGGCGCTGGCGGACGCGAGCGTGCGCGTGGTCGTGCTGACGGGTGCCGGGCGGGCCTTCTGCGCCGGCGCCGACCTCGCCGGCACCGATATCGAGGCCGACCCGGACACCGGCACGATCGACGCCGCCAACCGGCTCACCCGCCTGTTCCGCGACATCCCGAAGCCGGTGGTGGCCGCGGTGAACGGCCCGGCCGTGGGCGTGGGCTGCTCGTTCGCGCTGGCCGCGGACCTGTGCGTGGCGCGCGAGTCGGCGTACTTCCTGCTGGCTTTCGCCAACGTCGGCCTGATGCCCGACGGCGGCTCCACCGCCCTGGTGCCCGCCGCCATCGGCCGCGCGCGGGCGGCGCGCATGGCGATGCTGGCCGAGCGCGTGCCGGCTCCGCAGGCCCTGGAGTGGGGCATGATCTCCCACGTCGTCGCGGACGCCGACTTCGACGCGGAGGTCGCGCGCATCACCCGGCAGCTCGCCGAAGGCCCCACGGCTTCGTTCGCGCAGACGAAGCGGGCGTTGGCCGCTTCGTCGCTGGCCCAGCTCGACGGCGCGTTCGAGCTGGAGCGGGCCGGTCAGTCGTCGTTGTTCGCCACCAAGGACTTCGCCGAAGGCCTGGCCGCCTTCCGCGCCAAGCGTCGTCCCGAGTTCCGCGGCGAGTGAGGGCTACTGCCGCTCGTAGGGCAGCTTCTCCCCCGCCTCCACGGCGAACGGGAGCCGGTTGCCCTCGGGCGGCAGCGGGCACGTCGCGAAGTCGGTGAACGCGCAGGGCAGGTTGCGGGCCCTCGTGAAGTCCAGCGTGACGCGGCCCTGCTCGTCCGGCTTGTCCACCGCGAGCGACCGGTTGGCGGCGTAGGTGGTGACGCCGCTGGTGGCGTCGGTGAAGAGGATCGTGAAGCCGCCTTCGCGCCCGTTGAAGGCGGTGAGCGTGTACTCGGTGCCGTCGCGGGTGAACCGGACCTTGCCGGGCGCGGTGTACACGTGCGACAGCCCCTCGACCACCGCCCCCACCGTCACCGGCCGCGGCTCCTCGAACGCCTCGAACTGTGCTTCGACGGCCCAGTTCTCGTCGGGCTCGTACGCCGGCACACCCCGGAACGTCTTCAGCACCGGCGCCTCGGGATCGTGCACGCGAATCAGGTACCCCGACCGCCTCGCGATCTCCACCTCTACGGCCCCGGCCACCACCCGCGTCCCAGCGCCGCTGTTCACCAGCTCGATCCGTTTGACGCCGGTGATCTTCTCGCCCTCGTGCACGAGGTCCGCACCATCGGGGTCGACGTACGCGGCTTCCGCGTCCTGCCACCACTTCCCGGGCAGATTCCCGTAGCTGCGCGGCTCATTCCCCAGCCAGTCGAGGGAGACCAGCGCCAGCCAGCCGTAGGGCTCGGCCAGCTCCTTCTCACGCTCGAGCTTCCAGTCCTGCCAGGCTTGGGTGAAGTCCCTGGTGCTCGCCGTCATGCCTGCCCCTTCCGTCGACCCGTGCTGGAGACAACGCCTCACCGTGGGCGTTGTTCCACGTCCCACCATGCGGGCGCGGATACTTTCGGGCGAGTGGCGACGGCGACGGGAGCACCGGGCATGGCGGACGACACCGAGGCCCCGCTGGGGACTCGCTACGAGGTCTCGGGCGGGGCGATGCTGCTGCACCGCTCCGGCACCGGCGGGCCGCCCGTGGTGTTCCTGGCCGGGGGCGGCATGTTCGGCCTGTACTACCGGACCGTGCACGACCTCGTCGCGGAGTTCACCACGAGCGTGTTCTACGACCGGCTCGGCACGGCTGGAGCGACCCGGTGGAGCTCCCCCGCAGCGGCACGCAGGTCACCGACGACCTGCGCGAACTGTTGCGCGCCGCCGAAGTGCCCGGCCCGTACGTGCTGGTCGGACATTCGCTCGGCGGCCTCTACGCGCGGCTCTACGCGAAGCGGTTCCCCGGCGAGGTCGCGGGCCTGGTCCTGCTCGACCCGACGCACGAGGACATCGTCGGCTACCTGCCGGAGGAGAAGGCGCGGCTGCTGCGGAACTCCAGCACCGAGGACGTGTTCCCGCCCGAACAGCTGGACGCGATGCGGACCGCGTACCGGGCCACGTTCGGCCGGGCGCTCGCCGGCTGGCCCGCCGAGATCCGCGAGCCACTGCTGGACCAGGGGTTCAGCCGTGAGCGCTACCGGCAGTCCCTGCGGGAGCCGATGAACCTGCCGCGCCTGTTCGACGAGGTCCGCGCCGCGGGGCCCGATCCCGATGTGCCGCTGATCTTCGTGTCCGCCATGGGGATCGACCGGTTCGCCGAGGAGCTGCTGCCGCCCGAAGCGCAGGCATCGCCGGCGGAGTCCAACGAGGCCAAGCACCGGTTGTACACCGACCTGGCCGCCGCGCTCCCCCGGGCCGAAGTCCGCCGTCTGGACGACGCCGGGCACTCGGGCCTCGCCTGGCTGCGGCCGGACGCCGTGGTCCGGGCCATCCGGGACGTGTCGCCGCGCTGACCCGGGCCCGGCAAGTCTCGGGTCGGAAACGGGGGCCCTGTCGATCTCGCGACGGCGTTACGATCCGCCCTCCGGGTGAGGGGGAGCCATGGGGGAAACCGCTTCGGAGACGGCCGCGAGAACCAGGGCGCCGTTCGCGGCCGGCGGGGTCGGGATCGTGGTGGTGGTGCAGGCCGCGGTGCTCACGGCGCTGTCGGGCGGGTACGGCTTCCACCGCGACGAGTTCTACTACGTCGCCGCCGGGAACCGGCTGGCGTGGGGGTACGTGGACCAGCCGCCGTTGACGCCGGCGTTGGCGAGGCTCGCGACGAGCCTGTTCGGGGACACGGCGCCCGCGCTGAGGGTGGTCGCGACGCTGGCCGGGGTGGCGACGGTGCTCGTGCTGGCGCTGGCCGCGCGGGAGTTCGGGGCCGGGCACGCGGGTCAGGTGATCATCGCCGTGGTCACGGCGCTGTCCGGCTACGTCCTGGTCGTCTCGCACATGCTGTCCACCACGACGATCGACATGCTCGTCTGGTCGGTGCTGGGGCTGTTCACCGTCAAGCTGCTCAAGACCGGCGACGGCCGCTGGTGGCTCGCCATCGGCGCGGCGACCGGCGTCGGGCTGCTCAACAAGTGGCTCGTGCCCCTGCTGCTCCTCGCGCTGGCCGTCAGCGTGTTCATCACCGGGCCCCGCGAGGTGTTCCGGACGTGGTGGCTGGCGGCGGGCGCCGCCATCGCGCTCGCGGCGGTCGCGCCCGTGCTCGTCTGGGAGGCGCGCAACGGCTGGCCCATGGTCGCCTTCGCCGGCGGCATCAGCGAAAACGACGGCGCCGAGAACCGCCTGATGTTCGTGCCGCTGCAGATCGCGTACCTCTCCCCCGCGCTGGTGCCCGTGTGGATCGCCGGGATCGTGCGGCTGTGGAAGACGCCGCGGCTGCGCTCGCTGTCCCTCGCGTACCCGATCCTGTGCGTCGTCCTGCTCGCGCTCGGCGGCAAGCCGTACTACTCGCTGCCGCTGCTGATGCTGCTCACCGCGGCCGGCGTGCAGCCCGCGCTGGAGTGGTTCGCGCGCCGCCGGGCGAGGCGGTGGTGGCTGGTCGCCGCGGCGTTCGGGGCGGCGGTCTCCCTCGCCATCGGGCTGCCGATCGTGCCCGCGCAAGCGCTGGGCCCGGTGCTCGCGCTGAACAAGGAACAGGGCGAGCAGATCGGCTGGCCGGGGTTCGTCGCGACCGTCGCCGACGCGTGGCGGCAGATTCCCGAGAAGGCCAACGCCGTCGTCTTCACCAGCAACTACGGCGAAGCGGGCGCGATCGAGCACTACGGCCCGGCCCACGACCTGCCCGCGCCGTACTCCGGCCACATGTCCTACGCGGACTGGGGCCCGCCGCCCGACCGGATGGACGGGGCCGTGGTGCTCGTCGGCTCGTTCGACCGCCCGGCCCGCGCGTTCACCGGCTGCCGCGAGGTCGCCGTGCAGGACGCCGGGATCGACAACGACGAGCAGGGCACGCCCGTCGCCCTGTGCACCGGGACCACGGCCGCGTGGTCGGCGCTCTGGCCGAGCCTCTGCCACTTCTCCTGACGCGCTCGGTAGGGTCGCTGCGTGAGCGATGAGGCCGTGGAGATCTACACCGACGGAGCGTGCAGCGGCAACCCCGGCCCGGGCGGCTGGGGCGCTTTCCTGCGCTACGGCCGCCACGAGCGCGAGCTCTACGGCGGCGAGGACACCGTGACCACCAACAACCGCATGGAGCTGATGGCGCCGATCCGCGCGCTGGAAAGCCTCACGCGGCCCTCGGTCGTGCGCATCTACACCGACAGCACCTACGTCCGCAACGGCGTGACGCAGTGGATGCCGCGGTGGAAGAAGAACGGTTGGCAGACTGCGGCGAAGCAGCCCGTGAAGAACGCTGACCTGTGGCAGCGCCTCGACGTCGCGGGCGAGCGCCACGAGGTCGAGTGGCTGTGGGTCAAGGGCCACGCCGGCCTGCCCGAGAACGAGCGCGCCGACCGGCTGGCCGTGAAGGGTGCGCAGGAGTCCGCCCAGGCCGGGGTCAAGCGTGCCCGCGCCTGACCCACGCTGTCCCTGCGGCCTGCCCCAGCCCTACGCCGAGTGCTGCGGCCGCTTCCACGACGGCCGCCAGACCGCGCCCACCGCCGAGCTGCTCATGCGCTCGCGCTACAGCGCGTTCGCGGTCGCCGATCCCGCGTACCTGCTGGCGACGTGGCACCCGGACACCCGCCCGAAGCGGCTGCGCCTCGACGACGGTCAGGAGTGGACCGGCCTCGACATCCTCGGCGGCACGGGCGGCGGGCTGCTGCAGAACGAAGGCACCGTCGAGTTCCGCGCGCACTACCGCTTCCGCGGCAACGAAGACACGCTGCACGAGAACAGCCGCTTCGTCCGCGAAGCCGGCCAGTGGTTCTACGTCAGCGCACTCTGAACCTGTCCTGCGAAACCGCGCTCACAGGGAATTCCACAGCCGGCGTTGCCCGGCGTCCGGATCGGACACGGTCGTGCTCACGTCGTCGAACAGCCGCGTGATCCGCGCGCCGGGCTCGTACGGAGCCCAGCCCGGGTCGCCCGTCGCGACGAAGCGGACCCACACGTCGAACATCTGCGTCGCCATCGCCTGCAGCCGAGCCGGATCCGGTTTCGCCAGCGCGAACAGGAAGCGCCAGTTCTTGTTGCCGATGTCGTCGAACATCAACGGCAGGTCGAGCCCGTGCACCGCGCCGAGCCCCTTGCCGCGCGGCGCGATCCGCCAGTCGAGCCGGTACATCCACGCGGTGCCGCCGGCGGCGTGCTGCGCCTCGGCCAGCCGGATGGCGGGCAGCCACCAGTCGCCGGCCGTCCGCACGCGGTTGCGCAGCTGGTCCTCGGGCCAGCCGGGCAGCAGCTCGCGGTACGCGGCGACGCCCTTGGCGATCGTCTCGTCGTCGAGCATCGTCGAGCCGGTGCCCAGCAGCTTCGCGCGGCCGGTCTGCAGCCAGGAGAACAGGTCCTGCTCGTCGGCCGTCGTGCCGGTGAGGATCCGTACGTCGCGCGCCGCGCCGTCGGCCACGGCTTCACCCGGGTACCGCGGCAGCAGGTCGCCGTCGACGATCACGCGGTAGGTCACGAGCTTTCCCGAAGCGGCCGCGACTCGTTGCTGCGCCTCGAGGATCCGCGGCACCGGCAGCGTCGCGAGCTCGTCCGCGGCCACGCCGAGGTCGGCCAGCAGCGCCGCCGCCACGGCCTCGCCCTCGGCCGGCGTGTGCACGACCGAGCCGACGCCCGTGCCGCTCTGCACGATCGCCTGGCGGAAGAGCCCCCGCGTCCGCGGCACGGCCAGCAGCGTGCCGACGGTGCGCCCGCCGTTCGACTGCCCGGCGAGCGTCACCCGCTCCGGGTCGCCGCCGAACGCCGCCACGTTGTCGCGCACCCACTCCAGCGCGAGCACCTGGTCGTGCAGCGAAAGATTCCCCTCGGACACCCCGGGCAGCCGCAGCATGCCCAGCACCCCGAGGCGATAGCCGACGGTCACCACCACGATGCCTCGGCGCGCGTACGCCGACGCGTCGAACTGGTGCGGCGAGCCCATCACCCCGCCACCACCGTGGATCCACACCAGCACCGGGTACGGCCCGGGTGAGGCCGGCGCGTAGACGTTGACGTGGAGGCAGTCCTCCTCACCGGTGAACCCGCGCCCGGTCACCTCCGGCTGCGGCGCCCGCGCGGCGAACCGCGTCGCGTCGCGGACGCCGGCCCAGCTGCCGGCCGGTCGCGGCGGCCGGAACCGCAGCGGGCCCACGGGCGGCTCGGCGTAGGGCACGCCCAGGAAATACCCGACTCCGTCGCGCACTTCGCCACGCACCGCACCGGCTCGCGTCTCCACCGTCGTCACGCGAGCCAGCCTACTGATCACGCAGGTGGCGAGTTCCGTGTCCCGCGAGCACCCGCGGCCGCGCGCGGGTCATGATTACCCCGTGCACATCGCGGCGGAATTGGTGGCGCTGGTCGTGACGGTCCTGGTCGTCACGGTCATCGCGAGGCGTCTGGACTGGTCGGCGCCCCTGTGTCTGGTCGCGGTGGGGGTCGCGGCGTCGTTCATCCCGAGCCTGCCCGACTACCAGCTCGACCCCGAGGTCGTGCTGATCGGGCTGCTGCCCCCGCTGCTGTACTCGGCGTCGATCCAGACGTCGCTGGTGGCGTTCAACAAGCTGCGCGGGCCGATCCTCGTGCTGTCGGTGGGTCTCGTCGTGTTCACGGCGTTCGGCGTCGGAGTGGTCGCCTGGGCCGTGGTGCCGGGCCTGCCGCTCGCCGCCGGGATCGCGCTCGGCGCGGTGGTCGCGCCGCCCGACGCGGTGGCGGCGAGCGTGGTCGCGCGCCGCGTCGGCATGCCGCGCAAGCTCGTGCGGCTGCTGGAGGGCGAGAGCCTGTTCAACGACGCGGCCGCGCTGGTCACCCTGCGCACGGCAATCGCGACCATCGCCGGGTCGATCAGCCTGTGGCAGGTCGGGCTCGACTTCCTGCTCGCCGCGGTCGGCGGGATCGTGGTCGGCCTCCTGGTCGGCTTCGTCGCGACCCAGCTGCGCAAGCGCCTGGAGGAACCGGTCACGGACACGGCGCTGTCGTTCGCCGTGCCGTTCGTCGCGTACCTGCTGGCCGAGGTCGCGCACGGCTCCGGGGTGCTCGCGGTGGTCGTCTGCGGCCTCATGCTCGGCCACGAATCGCCGCGCATTCTCTCGGGCTCCACCCGGCTGGCGTCGCGGCTCAACTGGCAGACCGTGCAGTTCCTGCTGGAGAACATGGTTTTCCTGCTGATCGGCCTGCAGCTGCGCGGGATCCTCATCGACGTCTCCAAGACGGGCCTGTCGGTGTGGGAGCTCCTCGGCATCTGCGCGGCGGTGCTCGGCACGGTGATCCTCACGCGCGTGCTGTGGCTGATCGGCATCGGCGTGCAGAAGCGCCTCACCGCCCGCTTCGTCAAGAAGCCGAAGATCTGGCCCTGGCGCTACTCCGCCGTGATCGCCTGGGCCGGCATGCGCGGTGTGGTCACGCTCGCCGCGGCGTTCGTGCTCCCGGCCGACACCCCGCAGCGCGCCGTGCTGGTGCTGGCCGCGTTCGTGGTCGTGGCCGGCACGCTCGTGGTGCAGGGCATGACGCTGCCGACGCTGATCCGGCGCCTGCGCCTGCCACGGCCCGACCCGGCCGAAGACGCGCTGCAGGAAGCCGCCGTGGTCAACGACATGACCCGCGCCGCGCTCGCGAAGCTCGAGGAGATCAGCACCCCGGACGACCCGCCCGACATCGTCGAACGGCTGCGCGACCGCCTCCAGTACCGCGCCGACTCGGCGTGGGAGCAGCTCGGCCGCCAGAGCGCGCTCGCGGAGACGCCGAGCGACGCCTACCGGCGGCTGCGCCTGCAGCTGCTGGAAGTCGACCGCGAGCAGTTCCTGCTGGCGCGCGACAACGGCACGGCCGACGACACCGTGCTGCGCCGCGTGCTGGCCCGGCTCGACATCGAGGAGTCGCTGCTCGACCGCGTCGAAGAGGAAGCACCGGTCGTCGAGCGCGAGCTGAGCACGCCGGCCGTCACGGCGCGCTCGTGCAAGCACCTGGCGCACCCGTGGCGCGACGTCGACCCGAGCTCTCCCGACGTCTGCGCCGCGTGCATCGCGGAAGGCACGACCTGGGTTCATCTGCGCATGTGCCTCAAATGCGGCAACGTCGCGTGCTGCGACTCCTCGCCGCGCAAGCACGCGACACTGCACTTCCACGACAGCCGCCACCCGGTGATGCGCAGCTTCGAACCGGGTGAGACGTGGCGCTGGTGTTTCGTGGACAAACAGCTGGGCTGAGGACCCCGGCTCGCAACCCGGCCCGGATAGGGTCGGGGCCATGAGCACGCCCGAGCAGGAAGTCGAATACCGCCAGCACCGGTTCAGCCCCCCGCCGGGAGCGACCGAGATCTTCCTGGTGCGCCACGGAGAATCCGCGCCCGCGCGGATCAGCGCACCGTTCGACCTCGTCGACGGCCAGGCCGACCCCGACCTCGCACCCGAAGGCCGCGACCACGCCCTCCGCATCGGCGAACGGCTCGTCGGCGAGCGCATCGACGCGCTCTACGTCACGACGCTGCGGCGCACCGTGCAGACCGCCGCGCCGCTCGCCGAGAAGCTCGGCCTCACGCCCGAGGTCGTGCCCGAACTGCGCGAAATCCACCTCGGCGACTGGGAGAACGGGCTCTTCCGCCAGTACACGACCGAGGGGCACCCGATCGTCGACCGGCTCTGGACCGAGCAGCGCTGGGAAGTGATCCCGGGCGCGGAGTCCGACGAGGCGTTCGGCCTGCGCATCCGCCGGGCACTCACGCGGATCGCCGAGGCGAACCCCGACCGCCGCGTCGCGGTGTTCACCCACGGCGGCGTGATCGGCGAGGTGTTCGCGCAGGCGAGCCGCGCGGTCGACCGCTTCGCGTTCCTGGGCGCGGACAACGGGTCCATCTCCCACCTCGTGGTGCACGGCGACCGGTGGCTCGTGCGGCGTTTCAACGACACCGCTCACCTGGCGGCGCCGCTCGGCTGACGCCGGGGCACCCACGCGAAGGTCCACCGGCGGCGCACCGGCTCGTCGCGGCGGATGAACCCCGCCGCGACGAGCTGCACGGTCGTCAGGACGGCAACGGATTCCGCGGCCAGCAGCCCGATCAGCACGAGCGCCTGCGCGATGCCGGCCTGAATCGGGCCCGCGCCGCCGAGCAGCAGACCGACATACGCGCCCGGCAGCGTGACCAGCCCGACCGTGCGCGTCTGGTCGAGCGCCGGGATCAGGGCCTGCCCGGCCGACGGACGGCAGATCTCCAGCGCGGCCAGCCGGGGCAGGAAACCCAGCGCCAGCGCGGCTTCGTACTCGCCGTGGCGCAGGGCGAGCTCGTCGAGCGCGCGGCGCGCCGACTGCGACGTGGCGGTCATCGTCCCGCCGATCACGATGCCGGCGATCGGCACGACCGTGATCGGTTCCGGCGGCACAACTCCCGATGCGAGCACCAGGGCCAGCACGGGCGCGACACCCGAGGCCAGCGCCAGCGCGACCCAGCCGATCCGGCGCGGCACCCCGATGCGAGAGGCCGACGTGACGACGGCGATCGCGAACATCAACAGCACGAACAGGCCGGTGAGCCAGCCCGACCGCAGGATCAGCGTGATCACCAGGGACACGAGCGCGAGCTGCGCGATCGCGCGGACCGCCGCCACCAGCACCGCCCGGCCCTGCCCCAGCCCGCCGAAGCGCACCACCGCGCCTCCGGCCAGCGTGAGCACCGCGAGGACGATCACCAGGGCGGGCCCGAACCCGATCGCACCGTTCACGCCCGTGATCCTGCCCCAGGCAGGCTCACCCGGACCTCATGCGGTGCAGCTGAGCTGCGCGCCCTCCCCCGACACGGACTTCTCGGCGACGACGGCGCCGTCCACGGTGATCCGGCAGGTCAGCGCGCCCGGCCCGGCGCTCTGCGCGGCGAGGCTCGCGAACTCGGCTTCGCCGGCGGGCGCGGTGCGCGTGACGGTGACCGACCACGGCGTGGTGACCTCGGTCTGCTGCTCGAGGCCCGCGTCGGCGGCCACGTAGGTGAGGTTGCGGGCGCCGCCTTCGCCTTCGAGCGCGTAGACGATGGTGCGGGTGACGTCCTGGACGGCCACGGGCTCGGCCTGCGCGACCTCGGTCGGGGACGCCTGGCCGGGTTCGCCGGCCCTCGGCGCCGCTTTGGGCGTGACGTACGAGGCCACGGCGATCGCGACGGCGATGACGCCGACCACGACGACCACGCTGCCGAGCGGCTTGAGCCGGCCCGGACCACCCGCACCCGGCGGCGATGCCGGAGGGGTCGCGGCAGGAACACTCATGGAGAGGTCTTCTCTCGTTCGAGCGCACTTCTGACGAGTACGATGCCTGGTTCTCGTCCGAACGTCACTCGGCGTTAGCCAACCGCGCAAAGTTGGTGAAACTTCACCCTTACGGGTGCCCCAGTGGACCAGTCACCGATGTGGTCACCACGGACGATGCCCATAACACCGTCGTGATAGCCGGTCACGGAGAGTCAGTCCACGACCCCCTGTTCGGCCAGCATCCGCAGCACGCGCTGCCCGGCGGGCGGGCACACCGCGGCGTCGGCGGAGCCCAGCCACGCCGCCTCGGCGATCTCGGCCGACGGCGCCGGCTCGCCCGTGTGTTCGGCCGTGTAGCAGGTCATGCGCACGCGGCGGCCGTCGGCGAACCCGTCGGCCTGCTCGTCGAGCAGCGCGAAGAACCGGAAGGTCAGCGGGTCGAGCTCCACGCCGAGCTCTTCGCGGATCTCGCGGCACAGCCCCGCGACGTCGCCCTCGCCCGGCTCGCGTTTGCCGCCGGGCAGGTAGAACTTCTCCTTGCCCCGCGTGCGCACCGACAGCAGCCGCCGGTCGCGGACGTGAACCCAGGCCAGCGCGTCGATCGGGGTCATGGGTCGCATTCTGTCGTATCCGGAGGGGAGAATCGGGGCGTGTACTCGGAGACGCTCGCGCCCGAGCCGGTGCGCGCCGTGGTCCGCTGCCTGTGGCGGTCGGTCCAGGCGGGCCCGAAGCGGATCGTGCCCGACGGCTGCGTGGATCTCGTCGCCGGCGACGGCGAAGTCTTCGTCGCGGGCCCGGACACCGCTGCGTGGTCGTCGGTCACCTCACCCGGCGCCACGCTGAACGGCCTGCGGTTCCACCCCGGCGCGGCGCCGGCGGTGCTCGGCGTCGCGGCCGACGAGCTGCGCGACCGGCGGCTCCCGCTGGCCGAGGTGTGGGGCCGCCGCGGCGAGCTGCTGACCGACGCGGTGCTCAGCGGCGCGCGCAGCCTCACCGACGTCGTCGCCGGCCGGGAAGCCGACCCCGACCCGACCGTGGCCGAGCTGCTGTCACACCTGCACACTGCGCCGGCCCGTGTGGGCGCCCCGGCGACGGCCGTGGGCGAACGGCAGCTGCGGCGCCGCTTCACCGTGGCGGTGGGCTACGGACCGGCGACCTACCTGCGCGTGCTGCGCTTGCAACGCGCCATCGCCCTCGCTCCGCGCGCGCCGGGGCTGGCCGACCTCGCCGCCAGTGCCGGGTACGCCGACCAGGCCCATCTGTCACGGGAGTGCCGGGCGCTGACCGGGCTCACGCCGAGGGCCTACTTCTCCTGAGTCTGAGCCTGGGCCGCGCGTTCCTGTTGCGCGGCAAGGAAATGCGCGATGTCGGCTGTCGCCGGGTACAGGGCGCGGTAGCGGGCGTAGAACTCGTCGTAGACGTCGGCGCGCGCCGGATCGGGCCGCACGACGGTGGCGACCGGGTTCCACGCGTCGATGTCGGGCTCCAGCCCCACGGCGAACGCGGCCAGCAGCGGGTCCCCGAAGGCGGCGCCGATCGTCTCGGTGGGCACGTGCTGCTCCGCACGCGTCACGTCGCTCACGATCTGCGTCCACACGCGACCCTGCGTGCCGCCGCCGACCGCGACGAGACGGCGGCCCTCTCCGGAGCCCATCGCCTCCAGGTTGTGCCGGACGCCGTACGCGGTGCCTTCCAGCGCGGCGCGGTAGAGGTCGGCCCTGGTGTGCGACAGCGTGAGCCCGGCAAGCACCCCGCGCGCGGCCGGGTCCGGCACCGGCGTGCGTTCGCCGGCGAAGTACGGCAGCATCAGCAGCCCGCAGCTGCCGGCGGGCACCTCGCCCGCCTCGGCGACCAGGTCGGCGAACTCGCCGCCGACGAGGTCGCGCAGCCAGTCGGTGATCGCACCGGACGTCGCCATCCCGGCGGCGAGCGAGTAGGTGCCCGCGAACGCGCCGCGCGTGGCCCACAGGCCCGGCACCGGCCGCGGCTGGGCGGCGGTCTGCACGAGGAACATCGTGGTGCCGTACATGAGCATCGTGTCGCCGGGCGCCCGCACCCCGGCGCTCGCCGCCTCGGCCCACGCGTCGACCGTGCCGCAGGTGACGGGCAGGCCCGCGGGCAGCCCGGTCGCCGCTGCCGCCGGGGCGGAAACCGTGCCGGCCACTTCCGTCGGCCACGCCAGCCGCGGCAGCTCCACGCCGGGCGCGACCAGCCGGGCCCAGTCCTCGGCCCACGCGCCGGCGCGCAGGTCGTACATCGGGTCGCACTGGCTCGCCGAGTGGTGGTCGAGCACGTACTCCCCGGTCAGCCGCAGCACGAGGTACGAGCTCGCCATGAGGAACAGCTTCGCGCGCTCGGCCACCTCGGGCTCGTGCCGGAACAGCCAGCGCCACTTGGGTCCCACGGCCTGACTGGACAGCGCGCTGCCACCACGCTCCACAATGGACTCCTCGCCCAGCTCCGCCGTGAGCTCGGCGATCTCCGCGCCCGCGCGCGTGTCCACACCGTAGAGGATCGCCGGGCGCAGGGGCCGGCCGTCGGCATCGGCGGGCAGCAGTACCGGCCCGATGCCGCTCACGGCCAGCCCGGCGAGTGGCCGGTCGCCGGCCGCCGCGGTGAGCTCGCGCACGAGCGCGGTGAAGTCGGCCCACCACACCGTTTCCGCGTCGTGCTCGAACCAGCCGGGCCGCGGGCGGGAGGTGGTGTGCGCGCGGCCGGCGCGCGCCAGTATCGTCCCGTCGGCACCGCCGAGGACGCCCTTGGAGCTGGACGTGCCGATGTCGATGCCGAGCAGCAGGCCCGGATCCACCGCGACTCCCCGTATGCGGACGGTAAACGATTACCCGGGACGCTATTCTTCGGGGGACGAGGGTGTCAAGGACAGCCGGAGGAGGTCACGGTGGCCACGATCAGCGACGTCGCCGCGCGCGCCGGCGTCTCCACCGCCACGGTGTCCCGGGCCCTCAACGGCAAGTCCACAGTGGACCCGGAGCTCGCGGCGCGGGTGCTCGTGGCGGCCGAGGAGCTGGGCTACCACCCCAACGGCCTGGCCCGGAACCTGCGCCGCCAGGAGACGGCCGTGCTGGCGCTGATCATCTCCGACGTCGAGAACCCGTTCTTCACGGCGATCGCCCGCGGCGTCGAGGATCTCGCGCAGATCTCGGGCTACTCCGTGGTGCTGTGCAACTCCGACGAGAACGAGGACAAGGAGCGCCGCTACATCGACGTCGCGCTCCAGGAACGCGTCGCCGGCGTGGTGCTCTCCCCCACGGGCCGCTCCACCAACGTCGACCGCCTGCGCCGCCAGGGCACGCCGGTGGTCGCGGTCGACCGGCCGCTCACCGGCCCGGACGGCGACCAGGTCCTCGTGGACACCCGCCGCGCCGCCCGCGACGCGACCCGCCACCTCGTGGCCGGCGGCTACCGCCGCATCGCGTGCCTGACCGGTCCCGCCGGCGTCCGCACGGCCGACGACCGCCTCTCCGGCTACCTCGACGCCGTCGGTGAGGAGAACGCGCTCTTCCGCCGCGCCGAGTACCGCGCCGAGGGCGCGCGCGTGGCCGCCACCGAACTGCTCGAACTGCCGGATCCCCCGGACGCGCTGCTGGTGGCCAACAGCACCATGACGATCGGCGTCCTCGAGACCCTCGCGAGCCGCGGCGTGCGCCCCGGTCGCGACGTCGGCATCGTCTCCTTCGACGACGCCCCCTGGACAACCCTGATCGACCCGCCGCTGACGGTCGTCGCCCAGCCCGCCTACGAGGTCGGCCGCGTCGCCGCGCAGCTTCTGCTCGCCCGCATCACCGACGGCACCCGCCGCCCCACCACGACGACGCTGGAAGCGCGGCTCATCGAACGGCAGAGCTCGCGCCGGCGGGGGTGACTTCCGCGGAGGTCACCCGGCCGCGGCCGCTTCGGTATAGATTTTTCGCGTTGGCCGAACGGGGAGGGGTCGTCCGAACATGGAACCCGTGTCACTGATCGTCGCGGCAGTGGTCGCCGGTGCGACGGCCGGGCTGAAGGAGCAGGCGCACTCGGCCGTGCGCGACGCCTACGGTGCGCTGAAGCAGTTGATCACGGGTCGCCACAAGGTCGACGTCACTCCGGTGGAGCGCCGGCCCGAATCCGCGGCGAAGCAGCAGTCGCTCGAGGAGGATCTCGCCGACGCCAGCGCCGCCGAGGACGCGGAGGTGCGCGAAGCGGCGCAGCGGGTGGTCACCGCGGTGCGGGAGCACGACGCCGCGGCCGCGCGCGCGGTCGGTGTCGACCTCGACGACGTGGCGGCCCAGCTGATCAGGATCAGCAATGTCTCCGTTCGCGGCAACGCCACCGGCGTCGAGCTCAGCCGCGTCGAGGCCCAGGGCAGCATCGTGATCGAGGGCATCCGGGTCGAAGAAGGTGACAACCGGGCCCGCCCTTGAGAGCGACCGGTCTTGCGACGCCCTCCTTCGGGCTCCGCGAGGTCCGGGCCGGTCGCGACATCAGCGTCACGGTCAACCAGCAGTTCGCCGCTCCTGAGCAGTCGCGGGACGAGTGGCCGAAGCTCGTCGGCTTCGTGCCCCCGCGCGCCGCGGGTCTCCGGCACCGCGGGATCGCCGGCGAACTCGGCACCGGCGGGACCGTGGTGCTCGCCGGGATGAGCGGTGCGGGCAAAACCCAACTGGCCGTGGGCCACGCCGGACAGCTGCTCGAACGGGGTGACCTCGACCTGCTCGTGTGGCTCACCGCCGAATCGCGCGAGGCGGTGCAGCTCGGCTACCTCGCGGCCGCCGCGGCCGTGTTCGGCGAGGAAGCCGTTGGCGAACAGGCGATCCGGCGGTTCCTGACGTGGCTGGCCGAGACGAGCCGAAGCTGGCTGGTCGTGCTCGACGGCCTGATCGAGGTCGAGGACCTGCGCGAGCTGTGGCCACCGCGGCACAAGACCGGGCAGACCGTCGTCACCACGCGGGAAGACGACGCCGTCTTCTCGCCCGGCGTCCGGCGCATCCGGGTGGACCCGTTCGACGAGACCGAAGCGGTGGCCTACCTGCGGTCGAGACAGGCCGGCAGCCCGGGCCGCGCCGCGGGCGCGGACGAGCTCGCGAACGCGCTGCTGGGGTTTCCCCCAACCCTCGCGCACGCCGCCTCGTGGGTCGCGATGCGCGATGCGACCTACGCCGAGTTCCTGCACTCGTGGTCGGCGCGCCGCGATCGGCTCCGCCCCGTGCACAGCGCGCTCGCGCACACGAACATGCCGTTGCAGAACGGCTTTTCGGAGACCGTGCACCTTGACGTGGTCGCCACCTGCGCGCTGATGCTCGACCTGGCCGACGGGCTCGTCAGGCCGGTGCTGGACCTCGCCGCGCGGGTGGCCGGCGGTCCCGTCCCGATGGCGTTCTTCGAATCGCCGGCGCTTTCCCGGTTCCTGGCCACGAGCACCGGCCGCGACGTGACGACCGACGACGTCCGGCACGCGGTGAACCAGGCGGCGCGCCTGGGGCTGGTCACCGTCGACGATCGGCGCTCGGTCCGCCTCGACGGCTGGGTGCGCCGGATCCTCCTGGAGCACCTGTACTTCGCCCGGGAACAGGCCCGCGAAGCACTGGTGGACCAGTGGTCACCGCCACCCGGCGTCAACGACGTGACGGCGGCCTGGCTGGCAGCGGCGAGCGCGCCCGACCCACCCGCCTTGGGCGAACGCGCCGCCGGCGACGCCCTGCTGGACGCGTGGCCGGAGCCTCGTGGCGAAGCCGGGCCGCACCAGGTGTTCTTCTCCGCCGCCCGCGCACTGCGTTCGTGGGCGGAGGAAGAGCTGTGGCGGGGCCGATGCCACCCGGTCCTGATCCGGGCGGGCACGGCCCTCAAGGACGCCGGCCTGACGCAGCCCGCGGCCCTCTACTTCCAGTACCTCCATCGCAAGGCGGTGCGCCGCCTCGGCCAGGACCATCCGGACACCCACGAGATCCGCGGTCACCTGCTCGTCGTGCGCGGCCTGCTGGTGCACGACGACGCCGACCCGTTGCGGGAGCTGCTGGCGGAGCAGACCCGGACGCTCGGTCCCCTCAACCGGGCGACGCTGTCCACCCGCGGCAAAGTCGCGTTCGCCCAAGCCTCCACCACGCCGGGTGATCGCGGCGGCGAGGAGGAACTCGCGAAGGTCCTCGACGACCAGCGCAGGATCCTGGGACGCACCGACGCCGACACCCTCCTCACCCGCTACTTCCTCGGCTGTCTGCGCTTCTGGTCGGGCGACCTCGATGGCGCGCTGCGCGAGCTCAAGAAGCTGGAGAAAGACCAGCGGCGAGCGCTCAAGCACGATCATCCGTACACGCTGTACACCCGGCAGCTGGTCCTCGAGACGCGCGCGGCGAAAGAGGAGACCGGCGTCCTCGGTGCGCTGGAAGAACTGATCGCGGACCAGCGGCGGGTGCTCGGCCGGGACAGCGAAAAAACACTGGTGACGCGCCACAACCTCGCGGTGCTCCGGCTTCCGGGCAACGATCCGCTCGACGGCGCGGACGAACTGGGCTCCGTGCTCGCGGATTTCACGAGGGTGTTCGGCCCCGATCACCGAGAGACCTTGGCCGTCCGGCGCAACCTCGCCGCGACGTGGGCCGAAGCCGGTGACGAAGTCGGCGCGCTGGCGCAGCTCGAGGGCGTGCTCCGGGACGCGGTCAGGGTGTTCACGCCGGACGACCGCGACCTCGAAGGCCTCCGCCGCCTGCACGACGAACGCCGGCACAGCGCCTGCTGGGAAGTCTTCGACGAGTTCGAACGGATCTGGGGTCCCGGTTGGCACCTGTCGCAGCGGAAGGCGGCCGTCAGCTCGGCCTCCTCCGCCGGCGACGCCCTGGCGATGGCCCGGTTCTGGCGGGAGATCCTGGAGTCACCCGAAGCAGCGGCGTCCCGTGAAGCGGAGGGCGAGCTGTCCGTCCGCCGCATCCTGGCGTGCTGGCTCGGGATCGCCGGCTACCCGGCCGACGCGGCCGCCCAGCTCGGGCAGGTGCTCGAGGAGGCGAGCCGGACGTGCGGACCCGACCACCGCCTCACGCGGACCGCCCGCCACAACCTGGGTTTCTGGCGGTCCCGGGCCGTGAACCCGTGAGCGGCCGAAACCCTGAAAAAGACGACGTGCCTGGTGGACCGGCCAGTACCGGTGCACCAGGCACGTCCCACCCCCTGTCCCCCCAGCACCGGCGGCCGAGACCGCCGGAGCCCGCAACAGCACGAGGCGGGAAATCGATTACCAACCGAACGTAAAGGGGCCGCGGCGGAGTGTCAAGGGCACGAAAGCCTGGACAGCACCACCACCGGCCGGGCAGACTGACGCGAAATCGCCTACGCCGCGTGTTGGGTTCTGTGCACTGAGTGTCGATCTCTGGTGAATTCACCCACAGATCCGGTGACCAACCGCACGAACCCGCACACGCGAGCTAGTCTGAGCGCATGTCAGTCGCGCTCGAGAACGTCCTCGCCAAGGCGGGGCTCAAGGCCGACGCTACGGAGTTCCTCACGCTCGTCGAGGACGCGGCGCGCAGGCTGTCACCGCCGAACCCCGATCCGTCGCACTACTTCTCGCCCGACCAGCAGGCCGCGCTGGCGGACGTGGGGCTCGACCTCACGCCGCACGGCGACGACGAACCCGACTTCCGCGCGCGCACCGTGGCCGCCCACGCCGTGCTCGCCGACTCGGCGCTCACCGTCACCCAGGCCGCGAAGGCGCTGAAGATCGACGACAGCCGCATCCGCCACCGCCTCAAGGAAGGCCGGCTCACGGGCTGGAAGGACCAGGGCTGGCGGCTGCCGTCGTGGCAGTTCAACGGTTCCGGCGTACTGCCCGGCCTCGAGGCGGTGCTGCGCGCGATCCCCGAGGACCAGCCCGCGCTCGTCGTCGCCGCCTTCATGAACACCCCGCAGGACGATCTGGTGATCAGCGACCGGCCGGCCACGCCGCGCCAGTGGCTCCTCTCGGGCGGTGATCCCGAGCAGGTCGCGCGCCTCGTCGCCACGCTCGGCTCGCCGTTCTAGGCTGTCCCGACGCCCAAGATCACCGACACAGGACGGACGACCCCCGACGCATGGCCCGGCTCCCCCTGCCGCCCGCGCGATCCGTGCTGGTCAAGGAGCTGGACCGCGCCCACGACGTGGTGGCGGTACAGCCCGAGACCAGGCTGGTCCGCATCTTCACCGCGCACGGCAACCACCCGCAGCAGTGGAACTCGTTCCGCTACACCGGCCCGCTCCCGCACGGCCGGTTCGACCAGCAGCCGCCCGGCCGCGGCGGCCAGCCCGTGACCGACCCGGGCAACGGCGTGCTGTACTTCGGCCTGACCGTGCGCACGAGCGTCGCCGAGGTGTTCCAGACGAGCTCGACGGTCGACCGCAAGACGCGCGGGCCGCGGCTCGTGGTCGTGCGCCCCGTCCGGCCGTTGAGGTTGCTCGACCTCACCGGCCTGTGGCCCACGCGCGTGGGCGCGTCGCAGGAAATTTCCAGCGGGCCGAAGAAGATCACCCAGGCCTGGGCGCGCGCGATCCGCAGCGCGCTGCCCGACCTCGACGGGCTCTGGTACCGCTCGTCGATGGACTCCGGCGACCCGTCCGTGTGCCTGTGGGACCCGCCGGCGGGCGCCGCGCTGCCGATCGCCCCGGATGTCCTGCTGCCGCTGGACCACCCGGGGCTCGACGTCCCGCTCGGCCGGGTCTGCGAAGAGCTGAACTACACGCTCCTCAACTGAGCGCTCAGCCCAGGTGGCGCGACCACCACTCCAGCACCGCGTCGAAGCGCTGCACGCGGTGACGCGGGCGCCCCGCGCGCGACAGCTCGTGGCCCTCGCCCGGGAACAGCAGGAACTCCGCGTCGGCACCCGCGCGGCGCAGCGCCACGAACATGCGCTGCGCCTGCTCCAGCGGACAGCGCCAGTCCTGTTCGGAGTGGACGACCGCGAACGGGATGGTGATGTCGGCCGCGTAGGTCAGCGGGCTGCGGTCGCGCAACACCTCCGGGTCGGTACCGATGTAGGAGTCGACGAAGAAGTAGCCGATGTCGGAGCTGCCGACCATCGAGTCCCACGCGTTCACCGCGCGCTCGCTCCACGCCGCCTTGAACCGCTCCGGGTGGTGGGAGGCGACCCAGCTGGTCATGAACCCGCCGTACGAGCCACCCATGATGCCGACGCGCGAGGAGTCGAGGTCGGGGCGTTCGAGCGCCTTGTCCAGCAGCGCGAGCACGTCGTCGACGTCGACGGTGCCGAAGCCGAACGTGATCGCGCGGCCGTGGCCCTGCCCGTAGCCCGCCGAACCGCGCGGGTTGCCGAGCACCACGGCGTAGCCGGCCGCGGCGTAGACCTGGGCCTCGTCGAACACGGCCCAGTCCTGCTGCGCGAACGGCCCGCCGTGCACGACCCGCAGCACCGGGTGCGGGCCTTCGCCCTCGGGCAGCACGAGCCAGCCGTGCACGGGGTAGCCGTCGGGCGAGGTCGTGGTGAGCTCCTCGACAGGCCGCAACCCCTTGTCCCGCAACGGCTTCGAGTAGTCGGTGAGCACCCGCGGGCCGCCGGCGTCGAGCACGACGACGTCACCTGAGGTCTCCGGCGTGGCGACCACCGCGACAATCGTGTCGCCGTCGGCCGCGAAGCCGCGCACCACCACGTGGCCGTCGTGCAGCACGCGCAAGTCGGCCAGCACGGCGGCGTCGGCGGAAGCCGGGACCGCGCGCAGCTCCACCGCGCCGCGGTTGCGCACGGCCACGAGCACTTCGCCGTTCACGGGAATCGCGGGGCCGGAGCCGCTCTCCACGTCGACGGTCTCGATGTCGGTCATCCGCCGCGCCTTCGCCGGACCGCCGGTGCCGATTGTGGCGGCGTAGAGGCCGGTGTTGCAGGCCTCGCGGTGACCGTCCTCGTAGGACGAACCGTAGAAGAACAGGGTGCCGTCGGGACCGAACACGGGCTGCTCCGCGTAGCCGTGGCACGCCACGAGCAGCTCGGGCTCCCCGCCACCGGCCGGGAACGCGACCAGGTCGCGGTAGTCGGTCTCCACGCGGTCCCAGTCCTGCGCCACCGTGACGACCACGCGCTCGCCGTCGGGCGTCCACGCGGGATCGTCGACGTCGTAGGCGACCGGCGAGATCGGCTCGAGCTCGGGCAGCGCGGCGGCGTCCAACGCGCTGACCGCGTCGAGCACGAACAGCCGCTTCATCCGGTCACGCAGGAACCCGACGTCGTCGATGCGGTAGTCGAAGCGGGTGATCCGGCGCGGCGCCTCGGCGGGCGGCTCCGGCTTCTCACCGTCTGCGTCCTCGGTGCCGTAGCGGCCCGCCTCCGGCACGCGCGCGGTGAACGCGAGCCGCCGCGAGTCCGGCGCCCACACCGGCGCGTCGGCGCCCAGGTGCAGCGACGTCAGCCGCTTCGCTTCGCCGCCCGCGGCCGGCATCACGTGCACCTGCGCACTGCCGTCGGCGCCTTCTCCCTCGCCCGCCCGCAGGAACGCGACCCAGCGCCCGTCGGGCGAGATCGCCGGGGCCGCGTCGTGCGGACCTTGCGTCCAAGCGGTGTCCCCTCCCCCGAGTCCCACCCGGCGCAACGCGCTGTGGTTGGCATTGGACTCGAGGTCGGGGTGCTTGACCGCGGTCAGGAGCAGGTCACCCCGGAGTGCGGGGCGGCCGGGGACGACGAGGGCTTCGATGTCGGCTGGTCGCATGCCGACGACCGTACCGGATCATTAGCAAAGCGAAAGACTTATTCCGCCGGGACGCGCGCCCGTTCGTCCTTTTTCGCCTTGGCCAGGCTCGCCACCGTGGTGATCGCCAGCACGACCACGATCACGCCGAGGGACACCCAGTTGTTGATGTCCAGCCAGTCGGGCGCCACGTGGTACTCGTGCAGCGCGTGCACCACGAGCTTCGCGCCGATGAACGCGAGAATCACCGCGAGGCCGTAGGACAGGTACACCAGCTTCTCGACGAGACCGCCGAGCAGGAAGTACAGCTGGCGCAGGCCCATCAGCGCGAACGCGTTGGCGGTGAACACCAGGAAGGCCTCCTGGGTGATCCCGAAGATGGCCGGGATCGAGTCCACCGCGAACAGCAGGTCGGCCGAGCCGATGGCGACGATCACCACGAGCATCGGCGTGATCATCCGCTTGCCGTTGACCTTGACCGTGTACTTGTGGTCGTGGAAGTCGTCGGTCACCGGGGCGACCTTGCGGACCCACCGGGTCACCGCGTTCTCGTGGTACTCCTCTTCCTCGTCCTTCTTGCGCAGCATGCTGATCGCGGTCCAGATCAGCACCGCGCCGAAGAGGAAGAACACCCACACGAACTGCGCGATCAGCGCCGCACCCACCGCGATGAACACACTGCGCATCGCGAGCGCGAGCAGGATGCCCACGAGCAGCACGCGGTGCTGGTGGATCGCCGGCACCTTGAACGACGCCATGATGATCATGAAGATGAACAGGTTGTCGACGCTCAGCGAGTACTCGGTGATGTACCCGGTGAAGAACTCGACGCCCGGGTCGTGCCCGGCGAAGACCCACACGCCGATCCCGAACACGACGGCGCAGGCGATGTAGAAGATCACCCACCGCGCGGCCTCGGCCGGTTTGATCGCGTGGGGCTTGTGGTCGACGATCACCAGATCGAGTGCGATCAGGGCCAGCAGGCCGCCGACCGTGGCGATCCACAACCACAGGGGGACAGTCATCACAGCAATTACCTCCGGATAGCGCGTAGCAGCAACTAACCGGAGGTCTCTTCCGCCGGTTCCTTTCTACCGGCCGACGGTGCCGGGGGCCACGCCACCGTGCTGACGACACCGCCGCGAAGGAATACTCCCCTCACAGCGCGTCCAGTTTGCCGGTTACGGCGCGCGAACGCCAGCGGAGGTTGCCCTCGTCACCGAACCGGTGGTGTTACCTCCGTCACCGAGGCCGAAAATCGCCCGTGCTCGCGTGAACTGTGCCGATCGTTGCCGATCCGACCACAGTCACGGCCGAATGGCTTCGTGGCAACGGTTACGTGCTGCGTGGGGGCGGCCTGCTTTGGTCGGATTGGCATGAAGATGTCTGATCCGTGTGAGCCCCGCGCGCGGCTCTCAGCGAAGCTCAAATAACGTCAGCACGTGCCCCGAATCCCGTTACCGCGCACGCGCGGTGCCCGGCTGACCGCGCTGGCCGCGGTCGTGGTGGTCGTCGCCGCCGTCGTGGCCGTCTGGACCACGAGCGGCTCGCAGCCCGCTCCCGTCCGGACCCAGGACGCCTTCCTGGCGATGCCGGCCGCGCCCGGCTCGGCCGAGCAGGTCCGCATCGACACCACCACCTACTACCCCGAGAAAACGCCCGCCCCCGCCGTGCTGCTGGCCCACGGTTTCGGCGGCGACAAGTCCAGCGTGGACCCCCAGGCCCGCGAGCTCGCCCAGCGCGGGTTCGTCGTGCTGACCTGGTCGGCGCGCGGTTTCGGCCGCAGCACCGGCAAGATCGGCCTCAACGACCCCGACGCGGAGGTCGCCGACGCGAGCCGGCTCATCGACCACCTCGTCGCGAGCCACGAAGTCGCCACCCGCGCGGGCGGTGCGCCGGAGATCGCCGTCACCGGCGCGTCCTACGGCGGCGCGCTGTCGCTGCTGCTCGCCGGCACCGACAAACGCGTGGCCGCCGTCGCCCCGGTGATCACCTACAACGACCTGGCCCAGGGCCTGATCCCCAACGCCGGCGCCACCACGCCGCCCGCAGCGAAGACCCCGGCGGCGGGCGAGTTCGCGCCCGACGGCGTGTTCAAGAAGAGCTGGGCGGGCATCTTCTTCTCCTCCGGCTCGGGCGCGCCGAGCGCGGGAGCATCCTCTTCGGCCGAGGCACCCGAGGCCGGGCAGGAGACCGAAGACAACGGCGGCTCGGTCGGCGGCACCGGAGGCACCGGAGGCGGCGGCGACGCGCAGGCCGCCCTCGCCCCGGTCCCCGGCCAGGCCCAGCCGGGCCAGGCGCCGGCCGCCGACCCGTGCGGCCGCTTCACCGCGCAGGTCTGCCAGGCGTACACGGAGCTGGCGACCACCGGGAAGGTGAGCGCGCAGACCGTCGCGCTGCTGCACCGCGTCTCACCCGCGTCGGTCACGGACAAGATCACCGTGCCGACGCTGCTGGTGCAGGGTGAGAGCGACACGCTGTTCGGCCTGGACCAGTCCGACGCCACCGCGCGCCAGATCTCCGCGGCCGGCGGCAAGGTCCGCACCATCTGGTACACCGGCGGCCACGACGGCGGCGTCCCCGGCCCGCAGCTGCGGGCGAAGATCGGTGACTTCCTGTGGTCGGCGCTGACCGGCGACGGCGACCCGGGCACCGGCTTCAGCTACGACGTGCAGGGCACTTTGCGGGCCAACGGCGCGCCGTCCGTGCGCACGGTCAGCACCGACGCGTACCCGGGCCTCGCGGGCGCGGGCACCGAACGCCGCCAGATCGCGCTCGCCGGTCCTCCGCAGCCGGCCGTGCGGCCCGCGGGCGCCAACCCCGCGGCCGTGAGCGGCATCCCCGGTCTCAACGGGCTGGCGGCGGGTTCGTCACGCCTGGCGCCGTTGTTCAGCACCGACCCGCCGGGCCAGGCCGCGCAGTTCCGCAGCGCGCCGTTCGACAGTCAGGTCCTGATCGCGGGTTCCAGCACCGTGCGGCTGCAGGTCGCCACCGATCCAGCGCATCCGCTGCCGGAGGCGGTGCTGTTCGCGAAGCTCTACGACGTGGGTCCCGACGGCACCCGCGTGCTGCCGGCCAACGCCGTGGCACCGTTCCGCGTGGCGAACCTGCCGGCGAACGGCACCCCGGTGGACGTGACGGTGACGCTGCCGGGCATCGTGCGCCCGATCGAGGCCGGGCACTCGCTGCGGCTCGTGGTCGGCACCACCGACCAGTCGTTCTCGACGCCGACCGCGCCGGGCGTGTTCCGCATCGCGCTGGCTTCGGGCTCGGCGCTCGCCATGCCGGTCGTGCCCGGCACGTCGGTGGGCACGCCGGCGCCGAAGGGCCAGCTGATCGGCATCGGCGTGACGCTGCTCGTCGGCATCATCGCGCTCGTGTTCGCGGCGATCCGCCGCCGGCGCGCGCACGACGTCGACCCGGACCTGGCGGACACGCCACTCGTGATCAAGGGGCTGCGCAAGCAGTACGCGGGCGGGTTCGTGGCCGTGAAGGACCTGTCCTTCCGCGTGGAGCCGGGCCAGGTGCTCGGCCTGCTCGGCCCGAACGGCGCGGGCAAGACGACGACGCTGCGCATGCTGATGGGCCTGATCACGCCGACCGCGGGCGAAATCCGCGTGTTCGGCCACAAGATCTCGCCCGGCGCGCCCGTGCTGTCGCGCATCGGGTCCTTCGTGGAGGGTTCCGGCTTCCTGCCGCACCTGTCGGGAAAGGCGAACCTCGAGCTGTACTGGGCGGCGACCGGGCGGCCCACCGAGAAGGCCCACTTCTCGGAAGCGCTCGAGATCGCGGGCCTGGGCGACGCGGTGAACCGCCGCGTGAAGAACTACAGCCAGGGCATGCGCCAGCGCCTCGCGATCGCGCAGGCGATGCTCGGGCTGCCGGAACTCATGGTGCTCGACGAACCCACCAACGGGCTCGACCCGCCCCAGATCCACCAGATGCGCGAGGTCCTGCAGCGCTACGCCGCCACCGGGCGCACGGTCGTCGTCTCGAGCCACCTGCTGGCCGAGGTCGAGCAGACCTGCTCGCACGTGGTCGTGATGCACCGCGGGACGCTCGTGGCCTCGGGCGAGGTCGGCGAGCTGGCGGCCGCGAGCGGCGAGGCGACGTTCCGCGTCGGCGACCCGGCGGCGGCCTCGGCGGCGCTCAAGGGCCTCAGCGGCGTCACGGACATCGACGTCGAGGGTGACCTCGTGCACGCGAACCTCGACGGGATGCCGCGCGCCGACGTGGTGGCGGCACTCGTGCGCGCGGGTGTCGCGGTGGAGCAGGCCGGGCCCCGGCGCCGGCTGGAAGACGCGTTCCTGCAGCTGGTCGGAGACAACTCATGAGCAACACCAACGGTTCGGGCGGGGTCCACACCGACCCCGCCGCCCTGCGGGAGCTGAGCGAGCTGGCGACGGCCGAGCAGGCCGAAGTCGGCCCGGACGGCGCCGTCGCCGGCTACCGCGCCGAGCGGACGCTGCGCCTCGGCGTGGAGCTGAAGCGGCAGTTCAAGCGGCGGCGCACCCAGCTGGTGCTGGGGTTCGTGGCGATCCTGCCGTTCATCCTCGTGGTGGCGTTCGAGGTCGGGCAGTCGAACCCGAACCGCCGCTCGGGCGGGTTCGTGGACCTCGCGACGGCGAGCGCGCCGAACTTCGTGGTGCTCGCCCTGTTCGTGTCCGGCACGTTCCTGCTGCCGATGATCGTGGCGTTGTTCTTCGGCGACACGATCGCGAGCGAGTCGTCGTGGTCGAGCCTGAAGTACCTGCTGGCGATCCCGGTGCCGCGCCACCGGCTGCTGCGGCAGAAGGCGATCGTGTCGGGCCTGCTGTCCGCCGCGGCGCTGGTGCTGCTGCCGCTGGTGTCGCTGCTGGTGGGCGTGATCTGGTACGGCGCGGGCGACGCGATCAGCCCCACGGGCGACGCGGTCACCTTCGGCGACAGCATGATCGCGCTCGTGCTGTCCACTGTGTACATCATCATCCAGCTGGCGTGGGTGGCCGGGCTGGCGCTGCTGCTCAGCGTCTCCACCGACGCCCCGCTGGGCGCGGTGGGCGGCACGGTGCTGGTGGCGATCCTGTCGCAGATCCTCGACCAGATCACGGCGCTCGAAGGGCTGCGCAACTACCTGCCCACGCACTACTCGTTCGCCTGGATCGACCTGATCTCCACCGACATCGACTGGTCGAACATGGCCAGTGGGGTGCTCTCGTCGCTCATCTACACCACGGTGTTCCTGCTGCTGGCCGGTCGCCGGTTCGCCACGCGGGACATCACGAGCTGACCCGCCCGGCGTCCGGCCGTCCCGCACGGGCGGCCGGACGCCGGTAACGTCTCCTCGCGTGACCATCCACCTCGCAGTCGACGACGGCGTCGCCGTGCTCACGCTGGAGCACGGCCGCGGCAACACCCTCGACACCGCCACCTGCCGGGAGCTCGTGCTCAAGCTCGAGGAGGCGGCCGACGGCGCGAAAGCCGCGGTGCTGACCGGGTCGGGCGACATGTTCTCCGCCGGCGTCGACCTGCTCAGCCTCGATGCGGGTGGTGCGAGCTACGTCGGCGGGTTCCTGCCCGCGCTCTCCGACGCGCTGCTGGCGGTCTTCGGCTTCCCGCACCCGCTCGTCGCCGCGGTCAACGGGCACGCGATCGCGGGCGGAATGGTGCTGGCCGCCGGGTGCGACCACCGGGTGGCCGCCGCCGGCCCCGGGCGCGTCGGCGTGACCGAGCTGCTCGTGGGCGTGCCGTTCCCGCTGGCCGCGACGGAGATCCTGCGCTGCGCGTACGGCACGAACCCGCTCGCCGCGCTCATGTACAGCGGCGCCACGCTGACCATCGACGACGCGCTCGCCCGCGGCCTGGTCGACGAGGTGGCGGCGCCGGAGGAGGTGCTCGGCCGGGCGCGTGAGCTCGCCGCCCGACTCGGCGAGCTGCCGGCGGAGGCGTTCGCCCACACCAAGGCGCAGCTGCGCCAGCCCTACCACGAACGGATCGCGGAGAACCGCGCCGCCGACGACGTGCACGTGGACCGGATGTGGCGTTCGGCGGAGTCGCTGGCGCGCATCAAGTCCTATGTGGACCGCGTGCTGACGCGCTAGCCGCGGACCCTACGGAAGTCGGCGCCCGACCGGATGGCGCGCCTTGCCGGGCGCGGCCGGGTCTGTGAGGATCCGGAAGTTGATCTCGGGGCCGTCGAGGGGGAACCACGTGCGCAGGCTGCTCACCGTCCTGTCCACCGTCGTGCTGGCTGCCGTGGGGCTCACGCCGGTCGCGAGCGCGGCCGGCGAGGAGGACATCGCGGCCGCGCTGGCCACGATCCCGGGCCTGACGGTGGTGAAGGAGGACCCGGCACCGGCGGGGTACCGGTTCTTCGAGCTGACGTTCACGCAGCCGGCCGACCACCGCCGGCCCGACGGGCCGAAGTTCGAGCAGCGGTACACGCTGCTGCACCGCGACTTCTCCGCGCCGACGGTCGCGTTCACCAGCGGGTACAACGTGTCCCTGTCCCCGAACCGCTCCGAGCCGACGCGGATCGTGGACGGCAACCAGCTTTCGATGGAGTACCGCTACTTCACCCCTTCGCGGCCGCAGCCGGCGAACTGGTCGCGTGACCTCACGATCTGGCAGGCCGCGGCCGACGAGCACGCGGCCGTGCAGGCGTTCAAGAAGATCTACCCGGGCAAGTGGCTCGCGACCGGCGGCAGCAAGGGCGGGATGACCGCCACGTACTTCCGCCGCTTCTTCCCGGACGACGTCAACGGCACGATCCCCTACGTCGCGCCCAACGACGTGATCGACCCGATCGACAAGTACAACCGGTTCCTCGCGAACGTCGGCGACCCCGCGTGCCGCGCATCGTTGAGGGCGATCCAGCGCGACGCGCTGAAACGGCGTGACGAGCTGGGTGCGCTGGCCAAGGACGACGCCGCACGCAAGGGCTACACGTTCACCACCGTGGGGTCGATCGACGAGTCGCTGGAGATCTCGGTGATCGACTCGTACTTCGCGTTCTGGCAGTACCAGCCGGCGTCGGCGTGCGCGTCGATCCCCCGCGCGGGTGCGCCGGCCGCCGACGTGTGGGCGTGGTTCGAGCAGGTGGAGAGCCTCAACACGTACTCCGACCAGGAGCTCGAGCCGTTCGTGCCGTACTACTACCAGGCCGCGGTGCAGCTCGGCTCGCCCGAGGCGTACGACAGCTACCTGCGCGACCTGCTGCGCTACCCGGGCACGGACGTGCCTTCGACGTTCGTGCCCGCGTCGGTGAGGCTGCCGCGCTTCGACTTCCTGGCGATGCCGGACGTCGACTTCTGGGTGAAGGCGCACGGCCGGCAGCTGCTGTTCGTGTACGGCTCGAACGACCCGTGGGGCGCGGAGCCGTTCGAGCTCGGGTACGGCTCGCGCGACTCGTACCGCTACTTCGTGCCGGGCGGCAACCACGGTTCGACGATCGCGCAGCTGCCCGCCGCGCAGGCCGCGGAGGCGACCGCGACGATCCGCCGCTGGGCCGGCCTGCCGGCCGCTTCGTCGCGATCGCTGGCTGCGGCCACGGAGCCGGCGGGGTTCCCGGACTTCGACGCGAACCAGGTTCTGGCGGACCGCCCTCGCCTGTGAGTCCTTTGTGGATCTTGGCCGGCTCGCTCGCCGGGTGAGGACCGGCGGGGGCGCGTAGTCTCGGGCGCGCCCTGTCGGCCCGGTCTGAGGAGGCAGCCATGCCCCGGCCCGTCCACTTCGAAATCCACGCCGGCGACCCGCAGCGCGCGGTCGCCTTCTACACCGCGGTGTTCGGCTGGCACATCGAACAGTGGGGCGAGGTCCCGTACTGGGTCGTCTCCACCGGCGACGGCGAAGGCATCGACGGCGGCCTCCTCCCCCGCCGCGGCCCCGCCCCCGCCGAGGACGCCCCGGTCTCCGGCTTCATCAACACGATCGAGGTCACCGACGTCGACGCCACCATCGACGCCGTCGCCCAAGCCGGTGGCACCATGGCGCTGGCCAAGGACCCCGTCCCGGGCGTCGGCTGGCTCGCGTACTGCAAGGACACGGAGGGGAACATCTTCGGCGTCCTTCAGCCGGACGAGAACGCTCCGGCTCCGGATCGCCCTGTCTCCTGACCGCTCACGGCCGGCGCGCCTTGGGCAGCTTCGCCCGCACCGCCTCGTAGGACGCGTCGAGCAGCTCCTTGAGCTCCTCGTCGGGCACCGCAGCGGCTGGGCCCGCACCCAGGTCCACGCGATTCCAGCCGTACCGCCCGAGATAGTCGAGTACAGCCACCGACTCCGGATAACGCTCCCGCAGCTCGGCCGCCTCCTCCCGGTTCGCGCCGCCCTTGAGCCCCACCGAGCCCGGCCGCTCCAGCCCGATGAACGCGAACGCCCTGCCCACGACCTTCACCACGAGCACGTGCTCCCCGAACGGATAGGTCTCCACGGCCCCCGGCTTGCCCAGGCAGTGCTCGATCACCTCGTCGACCCGCACGCCGCTCACCTCCGTCCAACCCCGGCGAGACCCGACCGAAGCAGTCGCGCCCTCCGCCCGCGGCCCGGGGCGGCCTTCCCCGCGGCCCGCCGCACCCGAAGGGCAGCGGACCGCCGGAGGGTGTCAGCGGATGCCGGCCGCGTCCATGCCGCGGAGTTCCTTCTTCAGGTCCGACACCTCGTCGCGCAGGCGGGCGGCGAGTTCGAACTGCAGGTCGCGGGCGGCCTGCATCATCTGGTCGGTCATCTGCTGGATGAGGTCGGCCAGCTCGGCGCGCGGCATGCCCGACACGTCCTTGTCCACGAGCATGCCGGAGCTGCGGACGCGGTCGCCCTGTTCGGGTTTCTTGCCGCGCGAGGTGTTGCGACCCGAGCCGCCGACGGCGACGGCCTGGTCGGAGTCGTCGGCTTCGCTGTAGACGCGGTCGAGGATGTCGGCGATCTTCTTGCGCAGCGGCTGCGGGTCGACGCCGCGTTCCTCGTTGTATTCGACCTGCTTGGCGCGGCGGCGGTCGGTCTCGTCGATGGCGTGCTGCATCGAGTCGGTGATCTTGTCCGCGTACATGTGGACCTCACCGGAGACGTTTCGCGCCGCGCGGCCGATCGTCTGGATCAGCGAAGTGCCACTGCGCAGGAAGCCTTCCTTGTCCGCGTCGAGGATCGCCACCAGCGACACCTCCGGCAGGTCGAGGCCCTCGCGCAGCAGGTTGATGCCGACCAGCACGTCGAAGTCGCCCGCGCGCAGCTGGCGCAGCAGCTCGACGCGGCGCAGCGTGTCGACCTCCGAGTGCAGGTACCGCACGCGGATGCCGAGCTCCAGCAGGTAGTCGGTGAGGTCCTCGGCCATCTTCTTGGTGAGCGTGGTGACCAGCACCCGCTCGTCCTTCTCGGCGCGCTCGCGGATCTCGTGCACCAGGTCGTCGATCTGGCCCTCGGTGGGCTTCACGACGACCTTCGGGTCGACCAGGCCGGTCGGGCGGATGACCTGCTCGACGAACTCGCCGCCGGTCTGGCCCATCTCGTACGGGCCCGGCGTGGCCGACAGGTACACCGTCTGCCCGATGCGGTCGGAGAACTCCTCCCACGTCAGCGGCCGGTTGTCGACCGCGCTCGGCAGCCGGAACCCGTAGTCGACGAGGTTGCGCTTGCGCGACATGTCGCCCTCGAACATGCCGCCGATCTGCGGCACGGTCTGGTGCGACTCGTCGATCACGAGCAGGAAGTCGTCCGGGAAGTAGTCGATCAGCGTCGCGGGCGCGGACCCGGCCTCGCGGCCGTCGATGTGGCGCGAGTAGTTCTCGATGCCGGAGCAGAACCCGACCTGGCGCATCATCTCGATGTCGTAGGCCGTCCGCATGCGCAGCCGCTGCGCCTCCAGCAGCTTGCCCTGCTTCTCCAGCTCGGCGAGGCGCTGTTCCAGCTCCGCCTCGATGCCCTTGATCGCCTTCTCCATGCGCTCCGGCCCCGCGACGTAGTGCGTGGCCGGGAAGATCCGCACCTCGTCGACCTCACGCACGATGTCGCCGGTCAGCGGGTGCAGGTAGTAGAGCTTCTCGATCTCGTCGCCGAAGAACTCGACGCGGATCGCCAGCTCCTCGTACGCCGGGATGATCTCCACCGTGTCGCCCCGCGCGCGGAAGGTGCCGCGCGCGAACGCGATGTCGTTGCGCGTGTACTGCACGTCGACCAGCGCGCGCAGCAGCACGTCGCGGTCCACCTGCGCACCGACCGCGAGCTTGGTCGAGCGGTCGAGGTAGGACTGCGGGGTGCCCAGGCCGTAGATGCAGGACACACTGGCCACCACGATCACGTCGCGGCGCGAGAGCAGGTTCATCGTGGCCGAGTGGCGCAGCCGCTCGACGTCGTCGTTGATCGACGAGTCCTTCTCGATGTAGGTGTCCGTCTGCGCGATGTACGCCTCGGGCTGGTAGTAGTCGTAGTAGCTGACGAAGTACTCGACCGCGTTGTTCGGGAAGAGTTCCCGCAGCTCGTTGGCCAGCTGCGCGGCCAGGGTCTTGTTCGGCGCCATGACCAGCGTGGGCCGCTGCACGCGCTCGATCAGCCACGCGGTGGTGGCCGACTTGCCCGTGCCGGTGGCGCCCAGCAGCACGACGTCCTTCTCGCCCGCCTTGACCCGGCGTTCGAGCTCGTCGATGGCCGCCGGCTGGTCGCCGGCGGGCGTGTACTCGCTGATCACTTCGAACCGGCCGCCGGAACGGGGGACGTCGGAAACCGGCCGGAAGTCGGACTGCGCGAGGACGGGGTGTTCGGTTGCGAAAGCCACGTCCACCAGAGTAGGCCGACCCACCGACAGTTTTCAGCCGAGGCGCCACCACAGGCCCGCTGACCTGGCCGGAACCCCGTTCAGCAACCGTCGCAGCAGGCGCAGAGCAGCACGCACGGGTCGCAATCGCAGTGGTTCTGCCGCACCTTGCCGCTCCACGGGCCCGGGAACGGGTCCCGGCAGCAGAACTGGCAGCTGCAGCACATGTAGGTCGCGACCGCGCAGCCCTCGAAGAACCCGCGCGGCCGGGGCGGCACGGCGAACCTCGGCACCCAGCAGCCACCGCCGTCGCCGTCCTCGGGCCCTTCCCCCGGCTTGCGCTTCTTCTTCGGGGGCTTCGGCGGAGGCGGAGGCGCCGACGAGTGCGGCCCCCACCCGGGGTGACCGGCCGGAGCGGGCGGCACCCCAGGCGGCACCGGTCCCGGCCCGAGCCATCCGGGCGGCGGCTCCTGCCGGTGCCCGAACGCCCGGTTCACGGCCTGGCGCAACTCGTGCACCAGCAGCGCGTGGACCAGCTCCGGCTGCGCGAACGACGCGTCCCGCACCGCGAGCTCGACTCCGAGCACCGCGTCCACGGCGAGCCGCCGCGCCTCGGCGAGCGCCGTTCCCGTGACCGTCAACGGGTTCCAGCTCCCCGCCGCGTCGTCCGCAGGCTGGTCCTCCACCGCGTCGAGCAGGTGCGCTACCCGCCCGAACAGGCGTCCGGCCTCGGCGAGCGGCGCCACGTTGCCGGGGCGCCCCGCCAGCACCGCCGTCTGCGCGAACGCCGCCGACGCGGCCGCCTCGGCCGGCCCGGTGACCAGCAGCAGCGAGTCGCCCGCGGTCACCTCGTCCTCCAGTGCGCTCTGCCGCGAAACCGCGGCCACCAGGACCGACGTGTCGAAGCCGATGCGCGCGCCGGTGCGGGCGCCCTGCGCGGACCACCGGGCCGCGAGCTTCTTCGCCGGTGTCCGCAACGCACCTCGGCCGAGGGCACCGTCGCCGTCGGCCACGTGGTCCTCGACCTTGGCCGAGGCCAGCACCAGCGACACGGCCGCGGCGAGCTGCGCCCCTTCGCCTCGCGCTACGGACGCCGAACGCATCCCGCGCAACGCACACGGCCCCGCGAGCCGGCGCCGGCCCGCGGCCTGCGCCTCCACGAGAGCGGAGATCACCAGCGAGTCGTAGTTCGTCACGACCCGCGCGAGGTGCCCGTGCTCGTCGCGCAACGCGAGGCACAGCCCGCACAGGTGCGCGAGCCAGTCGGCGTGCAGCCGCGCGGACAGCCGGTGCCGGCACGGCCGGATGATTCCGAACACGATCCCTCCCCAGGTCCGGGTCAACGTAACCGGCGAACCGGACATCCGGTGCGGAAGTGGCCGAGCCGTGACCGCCCCCGGCAACCGGGTGGATTTCGCGGACACCGGCCCCGGCGAACCGCTCGGATCGCCCCGCGCCCGGCAGGATGGGCGGATGACCGACGTGCACCCGCCGAAGGTGGAGAGCTTCGACCCGGCCGCCGGCGTCAACGTGGACCCCAAGGGCATCGAGCGGCAGGTGGAGGAGTTCCGGACCGAGCCGTTCGGGCTGTACCTCGCGCGCCCGACGCCGGGGCGCGCCCAGTTCCGCTACCTGGAGTCCTGGCTGTTGCCCGACCTCGGCCTGCGGATCACCGACTTCTGGTTCAACCCCGGCCACGAACGCGATCAGACCTTCTACCTCGACGTGGTGCGCGTGCGCCGCGAGGGCACCCGGTGGTTGTCCACGGACCTCTACCTCGACCTCGTGCTCAAGGACAAGGTCTCCGTGCGGGTGATCGACTCCGACGAGCTGCTCGCCGCCGTCTCCGCGGGTCTGCTGCCCCAGGCCGAAGGCGAGTACGCACTCGAAACCGCCTACGCCACCGTGGAAGGGCTGGCCGCGCACGGCTACGACCTCGCGGCCTGGCTGTCCACAAAGGACATCACCGCGACCTGGCGCCGCCACCCCTAGGGGCCACCGGGTCCACCGATCGGTGGATGCCCGCCGCCTGGCGGTGGATGCCGGATCTGGCCGTTCCGGCGATCCGCCGCACCCCTTCCCCACGGGACTCTTCTTCACGACGGAAGAAGAGCTCGAGAGGGGACGGCGGACATGCCGGTGATCGAGGTCCAGCACCTCCACAAGACCTACGGGGACAAGGTGGCGGTGGACGACGTGCCGTTCACCGTCGAGCCGGGCGAGATCTTCGGGATCCTCGGCCCGAACGGCGCGGGCAAGACCACCACGGTCGAGTGCCTGGAAGGCCTGCGCACGCCCGACGGCGGCACGCTGTCGGTGCTCGGGCTCGACCCGCGGCGCGAGCGCCACGAGCTGCGCCAGCGCCTGGGCGTGCAGCTGCAGGAGAGCCGGCTGCCCGAACGGCTGCGCGTGAGCGAGGCGCTGGAGCTTTACTCGTCCTTCTACCGCAAGCCGGCCGACACCGAGCGGCTGCTCGGCCTGCTCGGGCTCACGCACCAGCGCGACACCGCCTACAAGAAGCTCTCGGGCGGGCAGCAGCAGCGTTTGTCGATCGCGCTCGCGCTCGTCGGCAGCCCCGAGATCGCGGTGCTCGACGAGCTCACCACGGGCCTCGACCCGCAGGCCCGCCGTGACACGTGGGACCTGGTCGAGGCGGTGCGCGACGAGGGCGTGACGGTCGTGCTCGTCACCCACTTCATGGAGGAGGCCGAGCGCCTCTGCGACCGCATCGCCGTGATCGACTCGGGCCGGGTGGTCGCCATCGACACGCCCGCCGGGCTGGTCCGCCAGGTCGGCGACGAGCAGCGCATCCGGTTCCGCCCGTCGGCGCCGGTCGAGCTCACACAGCTGAAGGCGCTGCCCGACGTGCTCGAGGTCGAGCGCCACGGCTCGCAGCTCGTGGTCACGGGGCGCGCCAGCGCGCTGCAGACCGTGACGTCGTTCCTCGCCCGCAAGCAGGTGCTCGCGGGCGACCTGCGCGTGGAGCAGGCGAACCTCGACGACGCGTTCGTCGCGCTGACCGGCCGGAAACTGGACTGAGGGGACTCGAAGACATGCTCACGAAGATGACCACCGTCGAGGCGAAGCTGTTCCTGCGCGACCCGGCGGCACCCGTCACCGTGGTCGGCATCCCGCTCGCACTACTGCTCGTGTTCGGTCTGATGCCGGGTTCGGGCAAGCCCAGCGCCGAGTTCGGCGGGCACGCGCCGCTGCCGACCCTGATCGCGCCGATGGCCGTGGCGATCCTCATCGCGATGCTCGCGGTGATGATGTTCCCGGCCGCCGTGGCCACTTACCGCGAGAAGGGCGTGCTCAAGCGCCTGTCCGCGAGCCCGGTGCCACCCGGACGGCTGCTCGCCGCACAGCTGCTGGTGAACCTCGCCGCCGCCGCGGTCGCGATCCTGCTCGTCCTGGGGGTGGGCAGGATCGCGCTCGGGATGGCGCTGCCGGAGAACCTCGGCGGGTTCCTGCTCGTGATGGTGCTCGGCGCGCTGGCGTTGTTCTCCGTCGGCACGCTGATCGCGGCGCTCGCGCCCACCAACCGCGCGGCCAGCGGCATCGGTGCCGCGGCGTTCTTCCCGATGCTCGCGCTCGGGGGCGTCTGGGTGCCGAAGGAGCAGCTGCCTCCGGTGCTGCAGCACGTGGCCGACGTCCTCCCGCTCGGCGCGACGATCAACGGCCTGCGCGAAGCGGCCGCGGGGAACTCGCCCGAGCTGCTGCAGCTCGGTTCGCTCGGCGCCTTCGCCGTGGTCTGCTCGGCGATCGCGGCCCGCACCTTCCGGTGGGAGTGACCATGTCCGTGACGACGCTGCCGGCCGCCCAGCGCGTGGCCGCCCCGTTCGCCCGGGTCCCGGTGTTCGTGCTCGCCGGCTTGCTCGGCGTGGCGCTGCTGCTCACCGCGAGCCGCTACGGCTACATGGGCGACGAGCTCTACTTCCTCGCCGCCGGCAGGCACCTGGCCTGGGGTTATGTGGACCAGCCGCCGATGCTGCCCCTGATCGCGCGCGCCATGGACACGATCGCCCCGGGTTCGGTGTTCGTGCTGCGGCTCCCGGCGATGCTCGCGATGGTCGCGTCGGTGGTGTTCGCCGCGCTCATCGCCCGCGAGCTGGGCGGCCGCGCGAAGGCCCAGACGCTGACCGCGGCGACGTGCGCGGTCAGTACGCAGTTCATCGCTTCGGGCCACTACCTGGCCACCTCGACGCTGGACCCGTTCCTGTGGACCGTGGTGATCTGGCTGCTGGTCCGCTGGATCCGCACCCGCGGCGACAACCTGCTGTTGTGGGCCGGCGTGGTCACGGCGGTGGCGCTGTACGTGAAGTTCCTGATCGGCGGCTTCTGGGCCGTCGCGATCGTCGCCCTGCTGGTCTTCGGGCCGCGCGAGCTGCTGCGCCGGCCGAAGCTGTGGGTCGGCGCGGCCATCTCGGTGGCGGCGCTGGTCCCGACGCTGATCTGGCAGGCCACGCACGGCTGGCCGCAGCTCGGCATGGGCGAGGCGATCTCGGCCGAGGTGCAGCAGACCTGGGGCGGGCGCCTGCTGTGGCTGCCTTCGGCGCTGCTCACCGCCGGGTTCCCGATCGGGATCGCGCTGCTCTGCTACGGCGTGTGGCGCCTGCTCCGGTCGCCGCAGCTGCGGCCGTACCGCTTCCTGGCGTGGACCACGCTCGGCCTGGCCGTAGTGTTCATCGCGGTCAACGGCCGCTCCTACTACATCGCCGGCATGTTCGCCCCGTGCTGGGCGGCGGCCGCCGTCGAGCTGGAGACCGGCCGGGCCTCGCGCTGGTGGCGCTGGCTCGCGACCTGGCCGGTGTACGCCGTCGCGGCACTGCTGGCCCTGCCGATCTCCCTGCCGGTGTGGCCGCAGCCGTGGCTCGTGGCGAACCCGAACCTGCCCTCGCCGACGTTCGCGTTCGCCGAGATCGGCTGGCCGGAGGCCACGCGCTCGGTGGCGAACCAGTTCGCGCAGCTGCCCGACCCGGCGCACACGGCCCTCGTCGGCGAGTCCTACTGGTCGGCCAGCGCGCTCGACCACTACGGCCGCCCGCTCGGCCTGCCCGAGCCCGCCAGCCCGAACCGCGGCTACGCGACGCTCGTCGTGCCGCCGGACTCCGACACCAGCGTGCTGTTCATCGGCGCGGACCCGCAGCCGCTGCTCGGCCACTTCGCCGACCTGCACCGGATCGGGAAGGTCGACACCGGCACGGCCCTGCCGAGCGTCGCCGACGACACGCCGCTGTGGCTCGCCACCGGGCGCCTGCAGCCGTGGCAGCAGATCTGGCCGCACCTGGTGAACACGCACAACTGACCCCGGGGTGTGCCCGGCGCCACACACCAGCCGGTGGCGCCGGGCCCCGGCCCGTAGGGTGCCGCGCAACAGGCCCGACCCGGCGACTGTGCCCGAACAAGTGACGGTGCCCGACCGACTTGCCCGACCGATGACTTGCCCGACCGAGGACAGGGAGCACGATGGAAGCCGTGACCACGGCAGGCGCGCCCACCAGGCCGGACGTGGCCGTCGCCGAGTTCGCGCGGCGTCCGGTGACGCTGCTCGCGGCCGGGACCGCGGCGGTCCTGCTGGCCACGGCCGGCCGCTACGGCTACTTCGGCGACGAGCTGTACTTCCTCGCCGCCGGCAAGCACCTGTCGTTCGGGTACGCCGACCAGCCGCCGGTTCTGCCCCTGCTCGCCGCGCTGATGAACGCGATCGCGCCCGGCTCGCTCGTCGTGTTCCGGATCCCGGCGATCCTCGCCACCGCCGCCGGGGTCGTGGTGACCGCGCTGATCGCGCGCGAGCTCGGCGGCCGTCGCAAGGCGCAGACCCGAGCCGCCGCCGCGTTCGCGATCTGCGGCCAGTTCGTGGGCAGCGGCCACTACCTCGCCACGTCGACCGTCGACCCGCTGCTGTGGACGCTCGTGCTGTGGCTGCTCGTGCGCTGGCTGCGCACCCGAGACGACAACCTCCTGCTGTGGCTGGGCCTGGTCACCGCGGTCGCGCTGAACGTCAAGTTCCTCATCGGCGCGTTCTGGGCGATCACCGCCGTGACGGCGCTCGTCTTCGGCCCGCGCGACCTGCTGCGCCGGCCCAAGCTCTGGGCAGGAGCGGGGATCGCGGCGCTCGCCTGCGTGCCGACGTTGCTGTGGCAGTCGCTCAACGGCTGGCCGCAGCTGGGCATGGGCGACGCGGTCTCGCGCGAAGTCACCGAAGGCGGCGGCCGCACCGAGTTCCTGCCGGGCCTGCTCGCCGGCGCCGGGCTCGTCATCGGCGCCCTCGGCGTCTGCTACGGCCTCGGTGTGCTGCTCGCCGCGCGAAGCCTGCGGCCGTACCGGTTCCTCGGCTGGACGGCGATCGGCGTGGTCGCGGTGTTCCTCGTGGCCAACGGCCGGTTCTACTACGCCGCCGGCATGTTCCCGATCCTGTGGGCCGCCGCGGCCGTGCACCTGCAGGACCGCCGCCCCGCGCTGTGGTGGCGGTGGGTGCCGACGTGGCCGGTCTTCGTGCTTTCCGCGCTCTACAGCCTCCCGTACGCGCTGCCGGTGTGGCCGGTGCAGTGGCTCGTGGAGCACCCCGACGCACCGCATCCCGCGTACGCGACCGAAGAGGTCGGCTGGCCGGACCTGGCCGGCTCCGTCGCGGACGTCTACCGGCTGCTGCCGCCCGAGCAGCGCGCCCACACCGCGCTCGTGACCGCGGGCTACTGGCAGGCCGGCGCGCTCGACCGCTACGGCCCGGAAGCCGGTCTGCCCCAGGCGTACAGCGGCAGCCGCGGCTTCTGGTACTTCGGGCGGCCGGGCGAGAACTCGGTCGACGCCGACACGGTGCTGTTCGTCGGCGCCGACCCGGCGAAGCTCGCGCCGCACTTCCGCGACGCCCGCGTCGTGGGCTCGGTGCAGAACCGCCTGGGCGTGCTCAACGCGAGCGAGCACCTGCCGATCTGGCTGCTCACCGGTCGCACCGAAAGCTGGCCGGCGATCTGGCCTCAGGTGAAAGATCTCAAGGCATGAAGCCGGAGGACGTGCGGGACGTGAAGCTCGACTGGCGGGGCTCGCTCCTGGCGCCCCTGTCACCGCGCGAAGGGGATCCGCCGCTGCGGTGGCATTCGTGGTTCAACCGCGCCGAGACGACCGCCCCGTTCGTGCTGCTGGCGATCCCCACCGTGCTGAGCCTGCTGCGCATCGACCAGACGGGCGCCCACCGGCTCACCACGCTCGCGATCGCCGCCGGCGCCGCGGTGTGGCTCCTGCTGACCCACAAGCTGCCCGGCGACAAGCTACGCGAGAACGCTGCCTTCGCGGCGCTGAGCTTCGCGGGCGTCGTGAGTTTCGGTTCCGCGCTCGAAGCGCGCGAGACGTACTTCCTCATCTTCATGGTGCACGGCTTCTTCGCGGCCATGCGGATGCGGCCGTTGGTGATGTCGATCCTCGGCGTGGCCATCACGTCGCTGCTCATCAACACCGTCGCCAACGGCGGCCCGATCGAGGCGCTGGCCACGGCCCCGGCGATCTGGGTGACGCTGGTGATCGTGCAGACGGCCGCGATCGGCGGTGGCGGCGCGGTGTTCGCGGCCGTCGGCCGGCAGAGCGCGGAACGCAAGCGGGCACTCGACCAGCTCGCCGCCGCCGAGGCCGAAAACCGGGGCCTGCAACGGCAATTGCTCATCCAGGCGCGCGAGGCCGGGGTGCTCGACGAGCGGCAGCGGCTGAGCCAGGAAATCCACGACACGCTCGCCCAGGGCTTCACCGGGATCATCACGCAGCTCGAAGCCGCCGCGCAGGCCCGGGAAAACCCCGCCGAGTGGCAACGGCACCTCGACACCGCGAAGGCGCTCGCGCGCGAGAACCTGACGGCGGCGCGGCGGTCCGTGCACGCGTTGCGGCCGGAGCCGCTGGAGTCGGCGACGCTGCCCGACGCGCTCGCCGAGGTGGCGCGGCTGTGGAGCGAGCGCACCGCGGTGCCCGCCAGGTTCTCGACCACGGGCACGGCTGAGGCGCTGCACCCCGAGATCGAGGCGACACTGCTGCGGATCACGCAGGAGGCACTGTCCAATGTGGCCAAACACGCCGAGGCCGGCCGGGTGGGGCTCACGCTGTCGTACATGGGCGACGAGGTCACGCTCGATGTGGTCGACGACGGCGTCGGCTTCGACCCCGACAACCCGCCCCCGAGCGAAGGCGGCTTCGGGCTGCCCGGGATGCGAAGCCGCGTGCAACGGCTCGCGGGCACGCTGCACGTGGAGTCGGAACCCGGTGGCGGCACGGCGATCTCGGTGAACCTGCCCGCCGTCCCGGCTGCCACACTGGGCGGGCTGAAAGACGGCGGGATCGACCACCAGGGGGCGTCAGCATGACCGTCACGCTGCTCATCGCCGACGACCACCCCATCGTCCGCGACGGCCTGCGCGGCATCTTCACCGGCGAGCACGGCTTCGAGGTGCTCGGCGAAGCCGCGAACGGCGCCGAGGCCGTGACGCTCGCGGAGTCGCTCAAACCCGACGTCGTGCTGATGGACCTGCGCATGCCGGGCACCGACGGCGTCTCCGCCATCACCGAGCTCGCCCGCCTCGGCAACCCGGCGCACGTGCTGGTCCTGACCACCTACGACACCGACTCGGACGTCCTGCCCGCCATCGAGGCCGGCGCCACGGGCTACCTGCTCAAGGACGCGCCGCGCGAGGAGCTGTTCCGCGCCGTGCGCGCGGCCGCCCGCGGCGAGGCCGTGCTCTCCCCCGCCGTCGCGAGCCGGCTCATGGGCCAGATGCGCGCGCCGGCGAAGGAACCGTTGTCGCAGCGCGAGATCGAGGTGCTCACGCTCGTCGCGCGCGGCTCCACGAACAAGGACGCGGCGAAGAAGCTCTTCATCAGCGAGGCGACGGTGAAGACCCACCTGATCCACGCGTACGCCAAGCTCGGCGTGAAAGACCGCGCCGCCGCGGTCGCCGTGGCCTTCGAACGAGGCCTGCTCGGCAGCTGATTCCTGTGCGAAGCTGAGCCCATGTTCCCGGAGACGCCCGCCGCCGCGGCCGCGCTGGCCGTGGCCACGCGGTTCTGCTCGCCCGCCCTGCTCAACCACTCCGTCCGCTCGTACCTCTGGGGCGCGCACTACGCGGCGGCCCACGGGATCGCGTTCGACGACGAGCTCTACTACGTGTCGGCGCTGCTGCACGACCTCGGGCTCACCGCCGAGTTCGACAACCACCGCCTCCCGTTCGAGGACGCGGGCGGCCACCTGGCGTGGGTGTTCGGGGCCGCCGCGGGATGGTCGGTGGACCGCGCCGCACGCGTCGAGCAGATCATCGTGCTGCACATGCGCGCCGACGTGCCCGCGAGTGCCGACCCCGAATCCCACCTGCTCCAGGTCGCCACGAGCTGGGACGTCTCCGGCAGCCGCCCGGAGGAGTTCCCGCTCGAGGTGCGGGCGGAGGCCCTCACCCGCTACCCGCGGCTGGACTTCGACCCGGAGTTCCTGGCGTGCTTCGAAGACCAGGCGGCGCGCAAGCCGGACAGCGCCGCCGGCGGGGCCGTCGCACACGGCATCGAGGGCCGGATCGCGGCGAACCCGCTCGGCTGAGGCGTCAGGGCCAGAGCACCGCGCCACGGGCCGCGACTCGCTCCGCGACCGCGGCCACGAACTCCGCCGCGGGCAAGGGATCCGGGCGCCGGGCATCACGCAGCCGGGGTGCGACGAGGTCGGACTCAGCTTCCCGGGCGCCGATCACCGCCTGGTACGGCACGAGCCGGTGGTCCCGGACCCGGGCACCGAGGCTTCCGCGATCGGGTGCGGCGAGCTCCACCCGAAGACCGGCTTCCTGACCGCGCCGCACGAGCGCGTCGGCCTGCGGGAGCTCGGCGTCGGACACCGGCAGCACCACCACCTGCACCGGCGCGAGCCACGGCGGCAGGGCGCCGCCGTGCTCTTCGAGCAGCTGAGCCATCGCGCGTTCGAGGCTGCCGAGCAGGCTGCGGTGCACCAGCACGGGCCGGTGGACGGCGCCGTCGGGGCCGACGTAGCCGAGGTCGAACCGCTCGGGCTGGTGGAAGTCGACCTGGACGGTGGAGAGGGTGGCCGAGCGCCCGGCGCTGTCGATGACCTGGACGTCGATCTTCGGGCCGTAGAACGCCGCTTCGCCCGGCGCCACGTCGTAGTCGAAGCCGTCCAGCGCCTCGACGAGCAGCGCTTCGGCACGCGCCCAGTGTTCTGCGGAACCCACGTAGTCCCCCGAGCCGCCGGCGAGCGAGAGCCGGTAGCGCGCCGGACGCAGCCCGAGGTCCGCGTGGACGCGGCGGATGAGCTCCAGCGCGCCGCGGGCCTCGTCGGCGACCTGGTCGAGGCAGCAGAACAGGTGGGCGTCGTTGAGCTGGATGGCGCGCACGCGGCCGAGCCCACTGAGCACCCCGGACAGCTCCGCCCGGTACATCCCGCCCAGCTCGGCGATCCGCAGCGGCAGCTCGCGGTGACTGCGTGACCGGGAGCGGTAGATCAGCGCGTGGTGCGGGCACAGGCTGGGCCGCAGCACGAGCTGCTCGCCGCCCACGTCCAGCGGCGGGAACATGTCGTCGCGGTAGTGCGCCCAGTGCCCGGAGATCTCGTACAGCTCGCGTTTGCCGAGCACCGGCGAGTACACGTGGCGGTAGCCCGCGCGGCGCTCGACGTCGCGGACGTACTCCTCCAGCTCGTGCCGGATCACGGCACCGTCGGGCAGCAGGTAGGGCAGACCGGCGCCGAGCAGCGGGTCGGTGCCGAACAGGCCGAGCTCACGGCCGATCCTGCGGTGGTCGGGCATCGGGGTCTCCTCGTGGACGGCCGAGGCGGGCACCCGGGGACACGACGAAGCCCCGGGGTGACCACCCCGGGGCTTGGTTCGCTCAGGTTTCAGCGCGCCGGGACGGTGTCCGGCGTCGTCGTGCTGGCCGAGCGCTGCATGCCGGCGACGCTAACAGCGCCGCCACCGGCCGCGCACCCGGTTTTCACGGCTGCCACGACGTCTGCCCGGCCCAGACCTCCGCGCGGGTGAACGCGTCGTTGACCCAGCCCTGCTTGGCGTCGGCGTACGGCGCGACGGTGCCGTCGGCCGCGTGCTCGCGCGCGAGCTGCTCCTTCACCGCCGCGTACGCGTCGCGCTCGGCCGGGTTCGCGCGGATCCAGTCGCGGAACAGCAGCGCGAGGCGCCACGCCGGCGTCTCGGGCGTGCGGACGTGCAGGTTCACCGGGCGCTTCGGGTCGGCGCCCACGTGCAAGCGCTTCGGCCACGGTGACGCCGAGCCGTCCTGCGGGTCGTCCCACCAGTCGCCCTCCAGACGAGGGAAGCCGGCGTCGGCCAGAGGCTCGGCGAGCGCGTCGGCGTCGGCCAGCGTGGGGACCGTGAGCTGCAGGTCGAGGACGTCCTTGGCGGGCAGCCCGGGTACGGCGGTGGAGCCGATGTGGTCGGCGCGCAGCAGGCGCTCCCCCGCGATCTGCCGCAGGCGCGCGAGCCGGCGTTCGGCCTGCAGCGGCCACGTCGGGTCGGACGGCGCGATCATCGGCGACATCGGCGGACGCGGCTTGCGCAGCCGCAGGTTGGCCTCGTACGGCACGAGCCGGTCGGCCCACAGCGCGTCGACCTCGGCGAGCACGGCGTCCTGCGCGCCGCCGTTGTCGAGCCAGACGTCGGCGACCGCGCGGCGCTGCTCGTCGCTGGCCTGCGCGCGGATCCGCGCCCGCGCGTCGGCCTCCGCCATGCCGCGCACCTCCACGAGCCGGCGTACGCGGACCTCCACGGGCGCGTCGACGATCACCACGAGGTGGTACGCCGGCGCCAGGTTGCCCTCCACGAGCAGCGGGATGTCGTGGATGATCACCGCGTCTTCGGCGGCCTCGGCCATCAGCTCGGCCGTCCGCTTGCCGACCAGCGGGTGCACGATCCCGTTGAGGCGCTTGCGCGACTCGTCGTCGGCGAACGCCCTCGCGGCCAGCGCCGGCCGGTCGAGCGACCCGTCGGCGGCGAGGATGTCCTCGCCGAACGCCTCCACCAAGGCCGCCAGCCCGGGCGTGCCCGGCTCCACCACCTCGCGCGCGATCCGGTCGGAGTCCACCAGCACGGCGCCGTGTTCCGCGAACCGGTTCGCCACCGTCGATTTCCCCGCGCCGATCCCGCCCGTCAGACCCACTCGCAGCATGACCTCACCCTAGCCAGACCCGGGCGCCACCCGATCAGGGGACGTCAGAGCCCTGCACGTGCACTCGCACGGGTACACGCACACCCCCAGTCGAAAATCAAGAACATTGTCCGGAACTCGCTGACTGATCCGGGTGACACGCCGGGCGGCTCCGCGGATTTACCGGCGCGATTGCGTACCGTGCGCGGCGGAAGGGTCGCCCACACGGAGGAACGATGGCGGAAAAGCACGTCGGGAAGCACCGGCTCGGAACGCCGGGACTGGTGCACTGCGTCGGCTACCGCCCCGTGGCGGAAGCCCTCGCCGAATACCGGCGAACGTGGCTCAGCGCCCTGCTCGTCCCCGCCCAGCACAGCTTCGCCGGCCTCCGCCGCCGCGCCCGCGCCGCGGCTCTGGAACGCATCTGGGTTCCGGTCGTCTCGACGTCTTGAGCGGTGCCCGCCTGACCTACCGACCCGCACCGGCCAGCGCCGGTGTGCCCGTGGTGCGGAAGCGCGCGCGGTAGGCGCTCGGCGGCACCCCCAGCTCACGCGTGAACACCCGGCGCAGCGTCTCCGCCGAGCCGAAGCCCGTGCGGCGCGCGACCACGTCGAGCGGGTCCGTGCCCGTCTCCAGCAGCTGCTGCGCCGCCTCCAGGCGCGTGCTCTCCACGAACCGGGCGACCGAGGTGCCCATCTGGTCGCGGAACAGCCGCGTGAGATGGCGGACGCTGACGCCCGCGTCGTCGGCCAGCAGCGACAGGCTGTGGTCGGCCGAAGGGTCGGCGGTGATGCGGTCCATGATCCCGCGCAGCAGGTCGTTGCGCGCGGGCTGGGCGGCCAGGCGCACGCTGAACTGCGACTGCCCGCCGGGCCGCTGCAGGAAGACCACGAGGTGCTTCGCGACGAGCCGCGCGGCCTCGGAGCCGAGGTCCTCCTCCACGAGGGCGAGCGACAGGTCGATGCCGGAGGTGACGCCGGCCGAGGTGATCACCGGACCGTCGCGCACGAAGATCGCTTCGCAGTCCACCTCGACGCCCGGGTAGCGGCGCGCGAGCTGGTCGGCGAGCTCCCAGTGGGTGGCCGCGCGGCGACCCTCCAGCAGGCCCGCAGCCGCGAGCGTGAAGGCGCCCGCGCACACCGACGCGGTGCGCCGCGCCTGGCGGGACAGGCGGCGGACCTCGTCGAGCAGGTGCTCGTCGGTCACGGTGATCTGCCAGTTCGGGCTGCCCGGCACCACGAGCGTGCCGCCCTCGACGTCGACGTCCTCGAGCGCCACGTCGGCACCGAGGCGCGTGCCGGTGGTGGTGCGCACGTCGGTGCCGCCCGGCGACGCGGTGAGCAGCTCGTACCGCGCGCCGTGCTCGTTGGCCATCCCGAACACCTCGAGCGGCCCGGTCACGTCCAGGAGCCGCACCGCGTCGTAGACGACCACGACGACCCGCTCGCTCCGCTCCATGGCGCGCACCCCGTTCCTCAGACCAGCTTGGTCTGGACGTCGATCTCGTGCTCCAGCGTGCGGTGCACGGGGCACTTGTCCGCGATCTCGAGCAACCGCGCGCGCTGCTCGTCGTCGAGGTCGCCCTCGAGCTCGATCTCGCGGGTGATGCGGCTGACCATGCCGACCTCGGTCTCGCAGCGCTCGCAGTCACGAGCGTGGATGCGGTCGTGACGCAGCCGGATGCTCACGTTCGCCAGCGGGATGTTCTTGCGGTCCGCGTACATCCGCAGCGTGATCGCCGTGCAGGAGCCGAGGGCGCCCAGGAGCAGGTCGTACGGAGTCGGGCCGGTGCCGTCGCCGCCGACCGACTTGGGCTCGTCCACGACGAGCTCGAAACCGCCCGCGGTCACGTGCTGGGTGAAGCGGCCTTCGCCTGCTTCGCTGACGACAACAGTGCCCGGTTCCGGCTCAGTCATCCGGTCTCCTCCTGCTCGGGGTTCTCGACGGCGCCACCGCGCCGCTCCACCTAACCGAACGTCGCTTGTGGACGAAGTGGTGCCACGCCGTGGCGAGGTCCACAGGACGAAGATCCCACAGATCCGGCCGCATGGCGAAGTTCCCAAGCGAGCGTGAATATCGTATCTTCGGCAGGCGAGACGCGGATCTGTCCTGCGCGGCACGGGCGAAGGGGGGAACGGTCGTGGCCACCCGCCATCTGTCGACGCAGCCTGCCGACCAGCACAGCCGGAGCCGGTTCCTCGACGCCGCCTTGACCGTGCTCACCGACCGCGGCGTCGGCGGCCTGACCGTGCGCGGGGTGGCCGAGGCGGCCGGCGCGTCCACCATCACCGTCTACACGCGCTTCGGCGGCCGCACCGGTCTGCTCGACGCGCTGTACGAGCGCGCGTTCGACCTCCTGCGCGACGAGCTGCTCGACGTGCCGCCGGAGACCGACGACGGCGTCGCGGACCTCATCGAGGTCGCGCTGGCCTACCGCCGGTTCGCGCTGGAGAGCCCGGCCCGCTACGCGATGATGTTCGAACGCTCGGTCCACGGCTACGACCCGGACCCGGAGCTGCGCACGGCGGTGCTGCGCACGACGTTCGCGATGTTCGTCGGGAAGATCCGCCGCGTCAGCGATCCCGGCACGGACTCGCGTGACTACGGCTATCTGCTGTGGACGGCCATGCACGGCCTGGTGAGTGTCGAGCTCACGATCCGCTCGCAGACGCCGCTGAGCGACTGGTTCATCGAGCCGACGGACGAAGCCAACGAGGCCATGTACCGCACCGGTGTGCTGTCGATGATCACCGGGCTCGGCCTCCACAACTGACCTCGCCCCACGCCGGCCTTCCGGCAACTCCGCCTTCCGGCAACCCCTCGGGGTGGTCCACTTCGCACACCTCACACGCGAAAACACCGCGGCCCCGGTCCGAACTGGACCGGGGCCGCGGTGTCAGAGCTCAGTGCTGCTCGGCGTCAGGCTTGACTCAGCCCTGGCCGCCCGAGAGCTTCTCGCGCAGAGCCGCGAGCTGCTCGTCGCTGGCCAGCGTGCCGCCGCTCTTGGCCTCGGCCGGAGCGGAGGTGTAGGTCTGGTCGCCCCCGCTGCCACCCTCGATGCCGGTGGCGGCGTCGGCAGCGGCTTCGGCGTCGGCCTCGGCAGCCTTCTTGACCTGCGCCATGTGGGCCTCGTAGCGCGTGAGGGCCTCGGCGTACTGCCGCTCCCACTCCTCGCGCTGCTTGTCGAAGCCGTCCTGCCACTCCTGGGTGTCCGGGTCGAAGCCTTCGGGGTAGATGTAGTTGCCCTCGGCGTCGTACTCGGCGGCCATGCCGTACTGGGTCGGGTCGAACTCGGTGTCCGGCGTGACGCCCTCGTTGGCCTGCTTCAGCGACAGCGAGATGCGACGGCGCTCGAGGTCGATGTCGATGACCTTGACCATGACGTCGCCGTTGACCTGCACGACCTGCTCCGGGATCTCCACGTGGCGCTCGGCCAGCTCGGAGATGTGCACCAGGCCCTCGATGCCCTCCTCGACGCGCACGAACGCACCGAACGGGACGAGCTTGGTGACCTTGCCCGGCACGATCTGGCCGATCGCGTGGGTGCGGGCGAACTGACGCCACGGGTCTTCCTGCGTCGCCTTCAGCGACAGCGAGACGCGCTCGCGGTCCATGTCGACGTCGAGGACCTCGACCGTGACCTCCTGGCCGACCTCGACGACCTCGGACGGGTGGTCGATGTGCTTCCAGGACAGCTCGGAGACGTGCACCAGGCCGTCGACGCCACCCAGGTCCACGAAGGCACCGAAGTTGACGATGGAGGACACGACGCCCTTGCGGACCTGGCCCTTGGCGAGGTTGTTGAGGAACTCGCTGCGAACCTCGGACTGCGTCTGCTCGAGGTAGGCGCGGCGGGACAGGACCACGTTGTTGCGGTTCTTGTCCAGCTCGATGATCTTCGCCTCGAGCTCGCGGCCGACGTACGGCTGCAGGTCGCGCACGCGGCGCATCTCGACCAGCGAGGCGGGAAGGAAGCCGCGGAGGCCGATGTCCAGGATGAGACCACCCTTGACGACCTCGATGACGGTGCCCTTGACGGGCTCGTCCTTCTCCTTGAGCTCCTCGATCGTGCCCCAGGCGCGCTCGTACTGAGCGCGCTTCTTGGACAGGATCAGGCGGCCTTCCTTGTCCTCCTTCTGGAGAACGAGAGCTTCGACCTCATCGCCGACGGAGACAACCTCAGCCGGGTCGACATCGTGCTTGATGGAAAGCTCGCGCGAGGGGATGACGCCCTCGGTCTTGTAGCCGATGTCGAGCAGGACCTCGTCGCGGTCGACCTTGACGATCGTGCCCTCGACGATGTCGCCATCGTTGAAGTACTTGATGGTCTTGTCGATAGCCGCGAGGAAGTCTTCCTCCGACCCGATGTCGTTGATGGCGACCTGCGGGGCCCCGATGGGGGCGGTCGGGGCGGTGGCGGTGTCGGTGGTCATTAGGCGGGTTGCTCCGGTGGATGGGATCGTAGGGTGTCCAGTTGGCGGCGCGATGGGGCGTGAGACGGGAACATGCGACGACCCCACGAGCAACGTCCACCAGTGAACGACCGCGGCATGACCCGCAAACGGTGCGCTCCCCCGGCAAGTGAAGACCCAGGCAGCGCGAACCCACTGCGCTAACACGTATCGTACGCGGGCCCCGGTAGGGCACACAATCAGGGTCCCCACAGCTCCCGGTACCCTTCCGGCAACGTTTCGGCCGGTGCCGGCATTCCCCGTCATTCCCGGAAGGACCCCGCATGTCCGACCACTCGGCCGCCCCCGCGGGCACAGCCGACCGCCACGCGCACGCCGAGCTGCAGCTCGGCACGGCCGGCGTCGCGTACCGCGCGGTCGGCGGCGGCGAAGCGGCGGCCGCGAACCTCGCCTGGTGGGACGCCGACGCCGACGACTACCAGGCCACCCACGGCGAGTTCCTCGGCGACGCCGACTTCGTGTGGTGCCCGGAGGGCGTGCGCGAGGAGGACGTGCGGCTGCTCGGCGACGTCCGCGGCCGGCGCGTGCTGGAGGTCGGCTGCGGCCAGGCGGCGTGCTCGCGCTGGCTCGCCTCGGCGGGGGCCGACGCCGTGGCGACCGACCTGTCCGGCGGGATGCTGCGCCACGCGCGCGAGGGCAACGAGCGCACCGGCGTCGCCGTGCCCCTGGTCCAGGCCAACGCCGAGTACCTGCCGTTCGCCTCGGGCAGCTTCGACGCCGCGTGCTCGGCGTTCGGCGCGCTGCCCTTCGTGCCCTCGCCGGCGACGGTGTTCGCCGAGGTGCACCGCGTGCTGCGCCCCGGCTCGCCCTGGGTGTTCTCGGTGACCCACCCGATGCGGTGGATCTTTCCCGACGACCCGGGCCCGCTGGGCCTCACCGTCACGCAGCCGTACTTCGACCGCACGCCGTACGTGGAGGTCGACGACGAAGGCGAGGCCACCTACGTCGAATACCACCGCACGCTCGGCGACTATGTGCGCGCGCTGGCCGCCGGCGGGTTCGCGCTCGAGGACCTGCTGGAGCCCGAGTGGCCCGAGGGCCACACGCGCACCTGGGGCCAGTGGAGCCCGTTGCGCGGCAAGCTCTTCCCCGGCACGGCGATCTTCCGCACGCGCCGCTCCTGAGCGGCTACGCTGCGCTTCCGTGGCCACCACCGAACCCGCGGCGCGGTTCGCCGCGCTCGACCCGCTGCTGCCGCCGCCCGCGCCGTCGCTCGCCGACACCGCGGGCGAGCGCGTCAGCGCGGTGACGGGGGCGGGCGAACGCGTGTCCGGGATCGTGCAGCGCCACCGCCACGGCCCGGGCGACACTCCCCTGCTGTGGTCGGCCGCGCAGGTGTGGCAGCTGTTCCCCGACGCGGACACCGCCGGAACCGGGGGATTCGACCTCCTGCTGGGCGAGCTGCGGTCCCTCGTGGACACCGAACCGGCCGAAGCCGACTCCGCGTGCGTCGTGAACTGGCCGAGCCGCGACGCGGAGGCGATCCGGGCGTTCCTCGACCACGGGCTCGCCCCGATGTCCGCGCTCGCCGTGCGGACGGACCCGCCGCCCCGCACGCCCGCCGGAACCGACGGGATCGCCGTGCGCCTGGCCGGGCCGGCCGACTTCGACACCGTGCTCCGGCTGTGCGCGGCCACGTTCGACTACACCGGCCTGGTGGCGCACCGCCGCCGGGACCAGACCGCCGAACTGCTCGCGCCCGCGTTGCGCCGCGCGCTCGACGAACCGGCCACCTGGCTCGCGGAAGCCGGCGGGCGGCCGGTGGCCCTCGCCCAGTGCGCGTGGGTGGACTCGGCGCCGGGTACCGAGGCGGCCGAGCTCCTGCCGCCGGGGCTGTGGGCGTATGTGAACAACGTCGTGACCGCGCCCGGCCACCGCGGCGGCGGGATCGGGCGCGTCCTCATGGACCACGTACACCGCGAACTGCTGCGTCCCGGCACGGTCGGCGCGTACCTCTACTACAACCCGATGAACCCCCTCTCCTCGGTGTTCTGGCACCGGCAGGGCTATCGTCCACTGTGGACGTCGTGGGAAGCCCACCCGGCGACCGCGCTGCGCTGACCAGGACCGCCGACCGGCACCGCTGACCGGGACACCACCACCCCGTCGTGTGACGTGCGACCACCCGCCTTGCCGCCCGTTGATCATGTGCGCTAACTTTTTGCACTGACCGGTCAGTTCAAAAGTCCGGTCAGTGGAGAAATTGGAGTCCCCGTGCAGGTACGAGCCGACCGGGTGTCCCTGGAGGGACCCCACGGCACACTGTTGCCACCCACCTCGCTGACCGTCGAGGACGGCTGCGTGACGCTGGTCCACGGCGAGCCCGGCGTCGGGATCACCGCGCTGGGCCTCGCGCTGGCCGGCCGCGTCAAGCCGAGCACCGGCACGGTCACCGCCGACGTCCCCGGCCTGCCGCGCGACCTCGTCGCCGTGGTCGACGCCCCGGGCGTGAGCGAGCCCGACGAGGCGCTGACGCTGCGCGTGGTCGCCGGCGAGGAGCTCGCGCTGGCGCACCGGCCCGCGGGCAAACAGGACGTGGCGCGCTGGCTCACCGAGCACGACGCCGCCCCCTTCGCCGGCACCCGCTTCGAGAACCTTGAGCCCGCGATGCGCACGCGGCTGCTCGCCGAGCTGGCCGCGGAGCGCACCGGCGTGCGCGTGCTCGTGCTCGACACCCCCGACCGGCACACGAGCCTCGTCGAGACGTGGACAGCGGTCGCCGAGGAGCACGCGAAGCGCGGCCTCGCCGTCGCCGTGCTCACCGCGACGACACCCGCGTCCGCCCTCCCGTATCCCCCGGCCCGCATCGGGTCGACCGACCAGCCCGCGCCGGTGCGCCTGCTCGCCCTCACGGAAGAGCCGGCTGCCGAAGATCCCGCCGTCGAAGAGCCCGTCGCCGAACACGTCAGCGCTGAAGGAGAACCGGCATGACCGCCCCCGACAAGCGTGCCGGCGGCCTGAACGCCTTCCGCATCGCGCTCAACGAGCTGCGCCGGCTCTCGGCCGGCACGCTGCCGAAGCTGGCGATGGCCGCGCTCGTGCTGGTGCCGCTGCTCTACGCGTCCTTCTACCTGTACGCGAACTACGACCCGTACGGCCGCCTCGACAAGCTGCCCGCCGCCGTGTTCACCAGCGACGCCGGCGCGAAGGACTCGACGGGCGCCACGCGCAACGTCGGGCGTGAGGTGACCGACGAGCTGGTCAAGTCCGGCACCTTCCAGTGGCACGAAGTGTCCGAACAGGACGCTCGCGACGGCGTGCGCGACGACAAGTACTCCTTCGCCATCGGCATCCCGCGCGACTTCTCCACCGCGCTGCTGTCGTCGGGCAACTTCACGCCGCAGCAGGCCACGATCACGCTCACCACCAACGACGCCAACAACTACCTCGCGGGCACCATCGCGAAGCAGGTGGCCGACCAGGTGCGCAAGACCATCGCCGAGAAGGTGGGCGGCGAGGCGGCCGACCGGTTCCTCGTGGGCTTCTCCACGATCTACGGCAAGATCTCCGACGCCGCCAACGGCGCGAAACAGCTCGCCGACGGCGCCGCGCAGCTGCAGACCGGCCAGCACCAGCTCGCCGACGGCGCGAGCCGGCTGGCCACCGGCTCGGGCACGCTCGCGACCGGGCTGAACACGCTGAAGACGAGCACCGCGCAGCTGCCGAGCCAGACGCAGCAGCTCGCGACCGGCGCCGGCCAGGTCGCCGACGGCAACCAGCAGGTGGCCGACGCCGCGTCGCTCGCCGCGTCCGCGTCGGCCGACATCCAGGGCAAGCTCGACGGCTACCGCGCCCAGCTGAACACCGACCTGCATAACGCGGGCCTGTCCGACACCCAGGTCAACGGCATCCTGGCGCAGCTCGACCAGCTGCGCTCGCCCGTCGACCAGGCGAACACCAAGATCCAGGCCGCCAACGGCGACCTCGCCAAGCTCGCGAGCGGCGCCCGCCAGGTTTCGGACGGTGCCCACCAGCTCGCCTCGGCCACACCGCAGCTGACCAGCGGGATCGCGCAGGCGTCCGACGGCGCGAACCAGCTGCGCGACGGCGCGGCCAAGCTCGACGACGGGGAGAAGACCGCCGTCACCGGCACCGACCAGCTCGCGAGCGGGGCGAACCAGCTGCGCGACGGGCTGTCGTCGGGCCTGTCGCAGATCCCGAACCCGGACGACCCGACGCGCACGGCCACGGCGAACACCATCGCCGACCCGGTCGCGGTCACGGCCAACGGCGTCGCTTCGGCGGGCACGTACGGCGCGGGGCTGGCCCCGTTCTTCATCTCGCTGGCCACGTGGATCGGCGCGTTCGTGCTGTTCCTGCTCATCCGGCCGCTGTCCACCCGGGCGCTCACCGCGGGCGCCGCGCCGCTGCGGGTCGCGCTCGGCGGCTGGCTGTCCTCGGCCGTGCTCGGCATCGCGCAGGTGATCGTGCTGTTCGCCGCGGTGACGTGGCTGGTCGGCATCCACATCGCGCATCCGCTGGGCGCCATCGGGTTCGCGATCCTCGTCTCGCTGGCGTTCACGTCGGTGGTGCACGCGCTCAACGCGTTCTTCGGCGCCGTCGGCAAGTTCCTCGGCCTGGTGCTGCTGGTGCTGCAGCTGGTGAGCGCGGGCGGCACGTTCCCGTGGCAGACGATTCCCGACGCCCTCTACCCGCTGCACGTCGTGCTGCCGATGGGCTACGCCATCGACGGTTTCCGGCACCTGCTCTACAGCGGCGCGTCGCTGCAGATCCTCGGCGACGTCGGGGTGCTGCTGGCCTACCTCGTCGGCGGGATCGTGCTGTCGACCCTGGCGGCGCGCAAGCACCGGGTCTGGACGGTGTCCGCCCTCAAACCCGAGCTCAGCCTGTGAGGGAGACGACCAAGCGGAAGCTCTTCGAGGCGACCCTGCGGCTTTCGGCCAGCAGGGGCCTCGTGGGGCTGACGGTGGACGAGATCGCGACCGAAGCCGGCGTCGCCAAGGGCACGGTGTACTACAACTTCGGGTCCAAGGACGGGCTGGTCGACAGCCTGCTCCGGTTCGGCGTCGACCTGCTGGCGGGGCGCCTGCGCGCCGCCGTGACGGACGGCGAGCCGCTCGACGTGATCGAGGCGCAGGTCGACACGACGCTGCAGTTCATCGCCGAGTACCCCGGGTTCTCGCAGATCGTGGTGAGCGAGTTGTGGCGCACGCCGGGCCAGTGGCACGACACGCTGGCGCTGTTGCGCGAGGAGATCATCTCGATCGTGAAGGGGCAGCTGCACCGGCTCGACGAGGCCGGCCGGCTGCCCGCGGGCGTCGCCATCGAGACCGCGGCGGCGGGCCTGTTCGGCACGATGCTCGTCGTCGCGCTCGACTGGCAGGTCTTCCAGCCCACCCGCACCCGGGCCGACGTGCGCGACTCGGTGATGGTGCTGATCCGGGGCCTCGGCCGTGGCTGAGACCCCGGACGGTTCTTCCGCGCGCCGGGTCAGCCGCAGTTGGCGCAGCAGCCGCAGCCCTTGCCGGTGCACGCGGCGCAGCAGCCGTGGCGCATGACGAACTTGAAGAGCCGCTTGATCATCTCTCGGTCCTCCGCTATCGATCGACACCAACGCATGTCACGCTAAGTGAGGCGACCGTGACGCGGGTACCGCTGACCGGGCGGGTGACACGGGTGAATCACCCCACCGTGGTGCCCCACTAGGCTGGCGCCGTGAAACTCCACGTCGGCTGCGCGATGTGGACGCACGCGCCCTGGCAGGGCCGGCTCCTGCCGCACCCCCTGGCACCTCGGGAGCGCCTGCGCGCGTACGCGACGTGGTGCAACGCGGTCGAAGGCAACACGACGTTCTACGCCACGCCGTCGCGCGCCACGGTCGAGACCTGGGCCGAGCAGACGGCGGCCGATTTCCGGTTCGTGCTCAAGCTGCCGAAGGCCATCACGCACGAGCGCGGTCTCGGCGACGTCGACGCGGTGCTGGCCCCGTTCCTCGCGGCGATCGAGCCGCTGGGCCAACGCGCCCACACGCTGTGGATCCAGCTCCCGCCGTCGTTCTCACCGGAGGCCCTCGGCGCCCTCGCCGGGTTCCTGCGGCGCTTGCCCCGCGAGTACCGCTACGCCGTCGAGGTCCGCGACCGCGCGTTCTTCGAAGACGCACGCGCCGCCCAGGCTCTGGAACGCGTCCTCGCCGGCGCCGCAGCCGAGTGGATCACCTTCGACACCACGGTGTTGTTCTCCCGGCCGCCGACGTCCGAAGCCGAACAAGAGGCGTGGCTGAAGAAGCCCCGCATGCCGCGGCGCATCCGCGCGCTCACCGCGAACCCCGTGGTCCGCTACCTCGGCCGCGACGACCCCGAGGAAACCGCCGCGGGCTGGCACCCCTGGGCCGACGCCGTGGCGCACTGGCTGCGCGAAGGGCGCTCCCCCACGGTCTTCCTCCACACCCCGGACAACGCCGACGCGCTGCTGCTGGCCCGCCGCTTCCACGACGACGTGCGGGCGCGCGTGCCCGAGCTGGCGCCCCTGGCCGAACCGATGCCGGTGGGACCGCCGACGTTGTTCTGAGCCGCACTGTCCACACCGGACGTTCGGTCTGCACCGTGGCGGCGCCATTTGGTGCTCGGTCTCGCGCGGTCGCTCCACACGCACCTTCACGATCACCGCGCACTCACTCGTCCGGCGCCGCCCGCAACGCTTCCTCGGCGGTGAGTGGTCCGGACCTTCCGCGGCGTTCCGCGACGGAGCGGAGCTCGCGGGCCAGCCGTTCCGCGGCGGGACCGAAGAAGGCGCTGTCGAACTCGGTCGCGATGGCCGCGGCGTCGGCCGCCAGGTCGCGGCCCGCGGGGGTGAGGGAGACGCGGACGGCGCGGGCGTCGCGTTCGTGGGCGGTGCGGGTGAGCAGGCCGCGGACTTCCAGCGCCCGCAGGACTTTCGACGTCATCATGCGATCGGCGCCGGCGTGCTCGGCCACTTCCTGCTGGGTGGCGGGGCCGGCGGTGCGCTCGAGGCGGGCGGCCGTGGACAGCAGGAGGAACTGCGTGGGCGTCAGGCCCAGCGGGCGCAGCCGGACGTCGAGCGCGGCGCGCCAGGCCAGGGCCGCCTGGTGGAGCCAGAAACCGGCGCCGGAGGCCGCGCCGTTGTCCGCGATGTCGGAGATCTCGTACATCGTGTCTCCCGTTCGCGGGCCGCGGCCGCCGCAGGTGCGGCCGCGGCGCGCGGGTCGTCAGCGGGCGGCCAGCGGCAGGTCGAACCGGCCGAACACCCAGGTGCCCGGGGCGTCGGCGTTGTCGCCGGCCCAGAACTCGAGCCAGTGCTCGGTGAACTCGTCGGCCGTGAGGTAGCCGTCGCCGTTGAGGTCCAGCACCGGGAACACGGTGTCGGTGTCGGTGGCCGTGCCGCTCCAGGTCTCGATGAGCCGCCGGTACTCCTCGCGCGAGATGCGCTCGTCGCCGTTCTCGTCGATGGCCTCGAACATCGCGGCCGCGGTGCCGCGCACCGAGTCGGGCATGTCCCCCAGCTGGTCCACCACGAGCAGGACCTCGTCGAGTGTCACCTTCTCGTCGCGGTCGATGTCGGACGCGGCGAGCAGCGTGGTCCACCAGCCCATCATGATCTCGCTCAGACGGGCGGCCTGCGGCGAGTCGGGGGCGAGGCCGCGCGCCTTCGTCCAGCGGTCGGTGAGCGCCTGGAAGTCGGCCTCGGTCAGGAATCCGTCGCCGTCGACGTCCATCGCCCCGAACACCGTGGAGATCTTGCGTCTCTGCAGTTCACTCGCCATCGTTCGCCGTCCTTTCTCCGATCCCCCTTGGCCGGGGACCCCGTGGGCGAAGCTCAGCGTTGTCGCGACTCAAGATCACCTGCACCGGCACCCGGGTTCTCCCCCGGCCCGACCCGGTGATTTCGTTAGTGACGCGAAGTAACCAAAAAGGCTCCTCCCCCGCGGGGAAGGAGCCTCTCTGGTCCGTTCGGAGTCCTAGTGCGCCGCTTCGTTCCACGAACGGCCGTAGCCGACCGAAACCTCCAGCGGCACAGCCAGGTCGTATGCCGACCCCATGCCCTCGCGCACGAGCTTCTCGACCTCGGCGCGCTCGCCTTCGGCGACCTCCAGCACGAGCTCGTCGTGCACCTGCAGCAGCACGCGGCTGCGCAGCTTCGCCTGCACCAGCTCGCGGTGCACGTTGAGCATCGCGACCTTGATGATGTCGGCCGCGCTGCCCTGGATCGGCGCGTTGAGCGCCATCCGCTCCGCCATCTCGCGGCGCTGGCGGTTGTCGCTGTTGAGGTCGGGCAGGTAGCGGCGGCGGCCGAAGATCGTCTCCGTGTAACCGGTCTTCCCGGCTTCGCCGACCACGGACTGCAGGTAGTCGCGCACGCCGCCGAAGCGGTTGAAGTACGCCTCCATCTGCGACTTCGCGTCCTCGGTCGAAATGCGCAGCTGCTGCGAAAGCCCGTAGGCCGACAGCCCGTAGGCCAGGCCGTAGGACATCGCCTTGACGCGGTAGCGCTGCTCCGCCGTGATCTCGTCGGCCGGCACGGAGAACGCGCGCGACGCGACGAACGTGTGCAGGTCCTCGCCGCTGTTGAAGGCCTCGATCAGACCGTCGTCCTTCGACAGGTGCGCCATGATCCGCATCTCGATCTGGCTGTAGTCCGCGGTCATCAGCTCGACGTAGCCCTCGCCGACCACGAACGCGTCGCGGATGCGCCGGCCTTCTTCCGTGCGCACCGGGATGTTCTGCAGGTTCGGGTCGACCGACGACAGCCGTCCGGTCGCGGCGATGGTCTGCTGCAGCGTGGTGTGGATGCGCCCGTCGTCGGCGACCGACTTGATCAGGCCTTCGACGGTGGTGCGCAGCCGCGTGGCGTCGCGGTGCTCCAGCATGTGCTGGAGGAACGGGTGCTCGGTCTTCTCGAACAGGCTCTGCAGCGCCTCGGCGTCGGTGGTGTAGCCGGTCTTGGTGCGCTTGGTCTTCGGCATGCCGAGCTCTTCGAACAGCACGACCTGCAGCTGCTTCGGCGAACCCAGGTTGATCTGCTTGCCGATCACCTTGTACGCCTCTTCGGCGGCCTGCGTGACCCGGCTCAGGTAGTGGGCCTCCAGCTCGGTGAGCTGCTCCACGTCCACGGCGATGCCCGCGGCCTCCAGCTCGGTGATGACCTCGAGCAGCGGCAGCTCCAGCTCGGCGAGCAGCTTGGCCCCGCCGAGGTCCTCCAGCTCCTTGCCGAGCGCGCCGGCGAGCTCGAAGATCGCGCGGGCCTTCACCAGCTCGTCGGAGATCTCCTTCTGCTCCAAGCCTTCCGCGCCGCCGTCGAGCAGCGACAGCTGGCCGTCGCCTTCGGCCGCCTCGGAGCGCAGCTCGCGGTGCAGGTAGCGCAGCGCGAGGTCGTCGAGCTCGAAGGTGCGCTGGCCGGGCCGCACGAGGTAGGCCGCGAGCGCGGTGTCGAGCACCAGCCCCGCGAGCGTCCAGCCGCGGGCGCGCACGGCGTGCAGCGCCACCTTGAGGTCGTGGCCGATCTTGCGGATCTTCTCGTCGGCCAGCCACGCGGCGAGCGCCTTGTCGTCGGCTTCGTCCATCGCCGTGACGTCGACGTACGCGCCTTCGCCGTCAGCGCACGCGAAGGCCAGCGCGCGCAGGTCGGAGCGGATCGACGTGCCCGTGGCGCGGAACGCGAGCGCCACCGGCTCGCCCTCGCCGGCGTGCGCGGCGAGCCAGGCGCCGAGCGCGCCGGGCGCGAGCGCTTCACCGGAGACGTCGAAGCCTTCCTCGGCCTCGGGCTCGGCGCTGCTGAGCGTGGCGAAGAGCCGGTCGCGCAGCACGCGGAACTCCAGCTCGTCGAACAGGCGGTGCACCGCGTCGCGGTCCCACGGCCGCAGCTCCAGCTGGTCGGGGACCAAATCCAGCGGCACGTCGCGCACCAGCTCGGTGAGCTGGCGGTTGAGGGTGACCGACGTCAGGTTCTCGCGCAGCGCGTCGCCGACCTTGCCCTTCACCTCGTCGACGCGGTCGATGAGGTCGGCCAGCGTGCCGAACTGGCGGATCCACTTCGCCGCCGTCTTCTCCCCCACGCCGGGGATGCCCGGCAGGTTGTCCGACGGGTCGCCCCGCAGTGCCGCGAAGTCGGGGTACTGGGCCGGCGTGAGGCCGTACTTCTCTTCCACCGCGTCGGGCGTGAAGCGGACCAGGTCCGACACGCCGCGCTTCGGGTAGAGCACGGTGACGTGCTCGTTGACCAGCTGCAGCGCGTCGCGGTCACCGGTACAGATCAGCACGTCGAAGTCCGACGCGCCGGCCTGCGTGGTGAGGGTGGCGATGATGTCGTCGGCCTCGAAGTTCTCCTTCACCAGCGACGGGATGCCCAGCACGTCGAGCACCTCCTTGACCAGGTCGACCTGGCCGCGGAACTCGTCGGGCGTGGTGCTGCGGTTGGCCTTGTAGTCGGCGAACGTCTCCGACCGGAACGTCTTGCGCGAGAGGTCGAAAGCCACCGCGAGGTGCGTGGGCTCCTCGTCGCGCAGCAGGTTGATGAGCATCGAGGTGAACCCGAACACCGCGTTGGTGACCTGGCCGGTCTTCGTCTTGAAGTTCTCCGCGGGCAGCGCGAAGAACGCGCGGTAGGCCATCGAATGACCGTCGATGAGCAGCAGGCGGGGCCGCTCGGCCGTGCTTTTCAGCCGCTCCGCCGTGGTCGTGGCTGCTGTGGCGTTCACTACGGTTCGGTTCTCACTCGGGCTCACGGGAGCGAGTCTAAGGTGAGGGTCCGACACTCTTACGTGTCGCATAGGTTGAGGAGCATTGCGTGACCGAGCAGGCCGGCGACTTGGCGCTGGAAACCCGCGCGGGGATCGACCCCGCCGCCGCCGACCAGCAGCTGAACGACAAGATCGGGCTGAAGATCCTCGAGGCCACGCCCGAGCGCGTCGTCGGCACGATCCCCGTCGAGGGCAACCTCCAGCCCTACGGCCTCCTGCACGGCGGAGCCAACGCCACCGTCGCCGAGGCGCTCGGCTCGTACGTCGCCGCGCTCAACGCGGGCGCCGACCGCGCCGCGATGGGCCTCGAGCTGTCCTGCACCCACCACCGCGCCGTCCGGTCGGGCGTCGTCACCGGCGTCGCCACCCCGTTGCACGTCGGGCGCGGCACCATCACCGCGGAGATCGTGCTCACCGACGACCAGGGCCGGCGCACCTGCACGGCCCGCCTTACGTGCGTCGTCCGGGACAAGCCGCCGGGCGCGAAATAGGAAACCGGCCCCGAGCGCCGAAGCGCGCGGGGCCGGTCCGTGGAGCGGGTCGCCTCCCTCAGCCGACGCCGAGGTAGGCCTCCTTGATGCTGGTGTCGGCCAGCAGTTCCTTGCCGGTACCGGACTTCGTGATGCGCCCGGTCTCCAGCACGTACGCGCGGTGCGCCCGCGAAAGGGCCTGCTGCGCGTTCTGCTCCACCAGCAGCACCGTGGTGCCCTGGCGGTTGATCTCCGTGATGATCCGGAAGATCTGCTGGATGAACTGCGGCGCGAGCCCCATCGACGGCTCGTCGAGCAGCAGCAGCCGCGGCTTCGCCATCAGGGCGCGCCCGATGGCGAGCATCTGCTGCTCGCCGCCGGACATCGTGCCGCCCATCTGGGTCTTGCGTTCCGCGAGCCGCGGGAACAGCTCGAAGACGCGGTCGAAGTCCGGCTGCAGGTTCTTGCGGTCCTTGCGCGCGTACGCACCCATGTCGAGGTTCTCGAGCACCGTCATGCCGGGGAAGATCCCCCGGCCCTCGGGCGACTGCGAGATCCCGCGGACCACACGCAGGTCACCGCGCAGCCGCGAGATGTCCTCGCCGTCGAAGCGGATCGCGCCGCCCGAGATCGGCCGGATGCCGGAGATGGCCCGCATGGTGGTGGACTTGCCCGCGCCGTTGGCCCCGATCAGCGTGACGATCTCGCCCTCGTCGACCGTGATGGACAGGTCCGACACGGCCTGGATCCGGCCGTAGTGGACGGAGACCTCGGACAGCTCAAGCAACGTCATCGTCGGGCACCCCCAGGTAGGCGGCGATCACGGCGGGGTTCTGCCGGATGGCGGCAGGCACCCCTTCCGCGATCTTCTTGCCGAACTCCAGCACCACGATCCGGTCGGTCACGCCCATGACCAGCTTCATGTCGTGTTCGATCAGCAGGACGGTGTAGCCGTCGTCGCGGATCGTCCGGATCAGCCCCATGAGCTCTTCCTTCTCCGCCGGGTTGAACCCGGCGGCCGGCTCGTCGAGGCACAGCAGCTTCGGCTCGGTCGCGAGCGCCCGCGCGATCTCCAGGCGCCGCTGGTAACCGTAGGGCAGGTTCTTCGCGCGGTCGGCCGCCCGGTCGGCGATGCCGACGAACTCCAGCAGCGCCATGCCCTTCTCGATCGCCTGCTTCTCCTCGCGGTGGTGGCGGGGCGTGCGCAGCAGGGCGCCGACGAGGCTGGTCTTGTGGCGGGCGTCGGTGCCGACCACCACGTTCTCCAGCGCCGTCATCTCGGAGAAGAGCCGGATGTTCTGGAACGTGCGCGCGATGCCGAGCTGCGTGATGGCGTGGCGCGAGGCCTTGCCCAGCGGCTTGTCCTCCAGCAGTACCTGGCCCGAGGTGGGCCGGTAGACACCGGTCATCGCGTTGAAGCACGTGGTCTTGCCGGCACCGTTGGGCCCGATCAGGCCCAGGATCTCGCCGCGGCGGATGTCGAACGACACGCCGTCGAGCGCGACGAGACCGCCGAAGCGCACGGTGACGTCGTCGACCTTCAGCAGCGTCTGCCCGACCGCGACGTCGATCTCACGGTCCGGTGCGACGACCTCGGCGACCTCCGCCTCGTGCTCGGCGAGCTGCTCCGCGCTCATCTGGGCGACCTCCGCCACGAGGCCGCCCTCGGCCGGGACCTCGGGGCCCGTGCCGTTGCCAGGGCCGGTCATGCCTTCTCTCCCGGGGTCTCGGAGGCCAGTGAGCCGTCGCTGCTGACCTGCTCGCCGCGGCCGAGCAGCCGCTGGTACGCCTGCCTGCCGTACGTGAGCAGCCGTTGCCGCGCACCGAGCAGGCCCTGCGGGCGAAAGATCATCAGGATGATCAGCGCCAGGCCGAAGATCAGGTACTTGTACTCGGCGATCGCCTGGAACCGCAGCGGGATGTACGCCACCACGATCGCGCCCAGCAGCACCCCGACCTTGTTGCCCGCGCCGCCGAGGATCACCGCGGCCAGGAACAGCATCGAGGTGACGACGTCGAACTTCTGGTTGTTCACGAAGCCCAGCTGCCCGGCGTAGAGCGCGCCGGACAGGCCGCCGACCGCCGCGCCGGACACGAACGCCCAGATCTTGAACTTGTACGTCGGCAGGCCCATGATCTCGGCGGCGTCCTCGTCGTCGCGGATCGCGACCCAGGCCCGGCCGACTCGGCTGCGTTCCAGGTTCCCGACGAGGAACAGCACCAGGATGATGAGCGTGACGCACAGCCAGTACCACGGCGTGCCGTCGGAGTTGTTGAACAACGCGCTGCCGTCGGCGTTGGTGCCCGGTGGGTGCCCCACCGACTGGAACCCGCGGTTGCCGCGCAGCGGGTCGACGTTGTCGGCCAGCAGGCGCACGATCTCGCCGAACCCGAGCGTCACGATCGCGAGGTAGTCCCCGCGTAGTCGCAGTGTGGGTGTCCCGAGGATCACGCCGAAGATCATCGTGACGACCATGGCGATCGGGAGCACGACGAGGAACGGCAGCTTGTGCAGCGACGAGTCGGGACTCGTGAACAGCGCCATCACGTACGCGCCGACCGCGAAGAAGCCGACGTACCCGAGGTCCAGCAAGCCGGCCTGGCCGACCACGATGTTGAGCCCGATGGCGACCAGCGCGTAGCGGGACACCTCGAACATCGCGATCGGGAAGTCGTACCCCGGCTGCGTGGTGAGGATCGGCGGGTTGATCACGGGCAGCAGGTAGATCAGCGCCACGAGGGGCACGAGCACGAGCCACTGCTGCACGCGCGGCAGGTTGTTCCACCAGTCCGAGATCGGCCGCTTGCGCTTCACAGGGGCGGTCGCGGCCGGTGGCGTCGAGGTCACCGTCATACCCGTGCCTTTCCGAGCGATTCGCCGAGGATGCCGGTCGGGCGGACCATCAGGATCAGCACGAGGAGCACGAACGCGACGACGTCGCGCCACTCCCCGCCGAACAGCGTCTGGCCGTAGTTCTCGACGACACCCAGCAGCAGGCCGCCGAGCAGCGCGCCGCGCAGGTTGCCGATGCCGCCCAGCACCGCGGCGGTGAACGCCTTGATGCCGAGGATGAACCCGCCCTGATACGAGGCGCCCTGCGGGATCTTCATCATGTAGAACAGGGCCGCCGCGCCGGCGAGCAGGCCGCCGATGAGGAACGTGAGCGTGATGACGCGTTCCTTGTTCACGCCCATGAGCGTGGCGGTGTCCGGGTCCTGCGCCACCGCGCGGATGCCGCGGCCGAACTTGGTGCGGTTCACGAACATGTTGGCGGCGATCATCAGCACGACCGACGCGACGATCGTGATGATCGTGACGTTGGTGACGTCGGCGCCGAAGATCTGGAACACCGGCTCGTTGCGCAGCAGGCGGATGCCCTGCTCGGCGTTGCCGCCGCGCCAGATGAACAGGATCTGCTGCAGCACGAAGGAAGCGCCGATCGCGGTGATCAGGAAGACCAGCTTCGGCGCTCCGCGTTTCCTCAGTGGACGGTAGGCCACGCGTTCGAGGAGCACCGCGGTGCCGCCCGAGACGGCCATCGCCGCCAGCAAGGCCAGCAACAGGAACCCGATCAGCTCGGCGACCGACAGCTCAGGCGTGTCGCCGGGCCGGAAGCCGAGGCCGAACAAGGTGAACCACACCGCGTAGGCGCCGTAGATGAACACCTCGGAGTGGGCGAAGTTGATGAGCTTCAGGACGCCGTAGACGAGGGTGTAGCCCAGCGCCACGAGCGCGTAGATGCTGCCGTAGGCAAGACCGTCGATCGTGTTGGCCCAGAACTGGTCAACAAAGCCTTTCACGTCGAAGGTGATCCAGCTGTCGCCCTGCGCGAGGACGAGCGAGCTCAGGTCATGGGTCATCGACACACTAGTTCTCCATGTGGGTCCGGGGTGCGGGTCCGGCGGGATCGAGCCGCCGGACACGCACCCCGGTAACTGGAACGGAAGCGGGGACTACTTGATCTCGGTGTTGCGGACGATCTTCCCGTTCTCGACCTTGTAGGTCCACACCGTGGTCGCCGACAGCTCACCCTTGTCGTTCCACTTGAAGTGCTTCGTGAGGCCCTGACCGTCGTAGGTCTTGACGAAATCGAGCAGCGCCGGACGCGTGGTCTTGCCGGAGTCGATGCCCTTCAGCAGGATCGTCGCGAGGTCGTAGGCCTCGGGCGAGTAGGTGCCCGGGTCCTTGCCGGTCGCGGCCTTGTACGCGTCGGTGAACTTGGTGAACTGGTCCGCCGGCACACACGGGCAGGTGAAGTACGCGTTCTTGGCGGCGTCGCCGGCGCCCTTCACGAACTCGTCGTCCTTCACGCCGTCCGGGCCCACGAACTTCGCGGTGACGCCGGCGTCGTTCAGCTGCTGCGCGAACGGAGCGGCTTCCTGGTAGTAGCCGGAGTAGAACACCGCGTCGGGGGCGGCGGCCTTGACCTTGTTGACCACGGCCGAGAAGTCGGTCTGCTTGCTCTTGACCTTGTCCTCGCACGCCAGGGCGCTGCCAAGGCCCTGCTTGGTCGTCGCGGCGAGACCGGTGCCGTACTCGGAGTCGTCCTCGATGACGCAGACCTTCTTGGCGCCGAGCTCACCCGTCATGAACTTCGCGGCGGCCGGGCCCTGGCTGTTGTCGTTGCCGAGGCCGCGGAAGAAGGTCTTCCAGCCGTTGTCGGCCAGCGTGGGAGCCGTGGCCGACGGGGTGACCGTGACGAGGCCGGCGGTGTTGAAGATGTTGCCCGCGGCCTTGGACTCACCCGAGAACGGGAGGCCCACGACGCCGATGATCGCCGGGGTGTTCACGATCTGGGTCACGATGCCGGGCGCCTTGTCGGGCGTGCCCTCCGTGTCGTACTGCTCCAGCTTGACCTGGCAGCCCGGGTTCGCCTTGTTGTGCTGGTCGACCGCGAGCTTGGCACCGTTCAGGATGTTGATGCCGAGGGCCGCGTTGTTGCCGTTGATGGTGCCGGCGTAGGCGATGGAGGTCGGCGAACACTGCGCCTTGCCGTCGCCCGCCGGGTCGGCGGCGTCGGCGGCGGCCGACGGGGCCGCGGCCTGCGGCGCGCTGCTGTCGGATCCGCCGGATCCGCTGTCGGTACGCGCCGCGCACGCGCTCAGGGAGATGGCCCCCGCAGCCGCCAGCACGAAGATCTTCGTGAGTCGTGCTCTCTGCACTCTTCCTCCAAATGCCACCCAACCGTTCGAAGTGAACGGCTCGTCCCTATGTGGGAACTGACTGGCCGCTGAAAGTAGCCGCCCCGTGAGGTGTTGCACAGAGTTACCCGCTGTCTTGTATCCACATCGTGACGGTCGTCACCGGCAGTAATGGACGTTCTCCACCCGATTGTCGCAATCTGACAACCGGGCGATGACACTGAGTACTCGGATCACGCCTCGATCGGGGCACTTGACTTACGGCCAGATCGATGTAGGCAGTCTAGGGGCTCCGCTCAGCAGGGGAAGAAGCAATGGGCCAAGATCAGACTCGAAGGTAGCAAACTTGCCCTCCCGGACCGCGCAGAGCGACGGAAGACCACACCAAAACGGGCGCGACCCCCTGGTCACGCCCGTTTTGCCACCCGGATGGGTGAGGCCTAGCCGATGCTCTCCACCACGGCCTCGGCCACCGCCTTCATCGTCGTGCGGCGGTCCATCGCGGTGCGCTGTATCCACCGGAACGCGTCCGGCTCGGTGAGCCCCTGGCGGCTCATCAGCAGGCCCTTCGCGCGGTCGATGACCTTGCGGGTCTCGAGCCGGTCGGTGAGGCCCGCGACTTCGGCCTCCAGCGCCTGCAGCTCGGAGAAGCGGCTCACGGCCAGCTCGATGGCCGGCACGAGGTCACGCTTCGCGAACGGCTTCACCAGATACGCCATCGTGCCCGCGTCGCGGGCCCGCTCGACGAGGTCGCGCTGGCTGAACGCGGTGAGGATGACGACCGGCGCGATCCGGTCGCTCGTGATCTTGGCGGCCGCCTCGATACCGTCGAGTTTCGGCATCTTGACGTCGAGGATGACGAGGTCGGGCTTGAGGTCGGTGGCCAGGTTGATGGCTTCTTCACCATCGCCGGCCTCGCCGACCACCTCGTAGCCCTCCTCACGCAGCATCTCGACCAGGTCGAGCCTGATGAGCGCCTCGTCCTCGGCGACGAGCACCCGACGCTGCGGCACGGTGGCGGCACCGTTGGCCTCGGTAGCCTGTTCGGTCACCGGGGTCCTCCTGAAGGCTCGGCGGGACGGTTGACTCGCGGTGACCCGCGAAAGGTCAGCCTACCGGGAACGATCCAGTTCCCAAGATGGCGTTCACCACGAAGTGGCGACCGCGACACCCCCGCCCCGCCACACGCGCGTCACCGGTGATCGCGTAAAGTTCCCCGCGCTCGCCCCCGTAGCCCAACTGGCAGAGGCAACGGATTCAAAACCCGTCCAGTGTGAGTTCGAATCTCACCGGGGGCACGAGCAGTGACCAGCACAAATCGGCCACTGACCAGGCGAAACCCGGTCAGTGGCCGATCTTGTGTCGACCGGCGGCGCGTGACGGCGACCGGCGGAGACCGGCTACGCGCGGTCTATTCGCGGTCCACACGACCGCGTCGGCTGTGCATCCACACCAAGATGTTCGTGCCGGTGGCCGGCCGCCGGCACTCGCCGTGCAGCGGATGCCGACCGCGCTGAACGAGACTCCGTTGCGAAGATCATGACTCCGCCCCGCACTCGTCGTCCTGGCTACCGCCGTTCGACGGGTTCCTGCGTCCTCGGACCTTGGCGACGCCCCAGGCACCTACCTGAAAGGCCAGCCCGAGAAGCGGCGAAACCCATCCCGGGACACCAGATGCCGCGCAACCGACCTGAGCCAGCGTCTGCACAAAGTAAAGCCGCGGCGGGTCGGATGTCGTTGTGGTCGTTCAGGCCCAGGCTTCGGGCAATCTTCTCCAGTGCGACCTCATAAGGCCACGTGTCACGCGTGGCCGGAACGGGACTGCGGGCATGCTCACGACCCGGGCGGGCCGCACGTCGACGAGCCAGTAGCTGCGGTCGGCGAGAGCGAAGAAGCCCGGGCTGTGCTCACGGACGCCGTCGGCGGTGCCGAGCCGAAGCCGCATGGGCTGCGACACAACGTCCAGCCGGATGGTCTGGCCGCGTCAGGTGGCCGGGTATTTCCTCAAGGGTTCCGACGCCGCTAGAAAGAGTGTGTTCGACCGGTCTCCTCTTGTCCGCTCGGATTCGGTGCCCGGCGGGGGCGAAGACCGGGCGGACCGGTGATCATCGGGTGTGGCTCAGTCGGATCCGGCGGACTTGCGTCCCGTGGCCACGCGGGCGGTGAGGCCCTCGAGGATCCGGCGAAGGCCCCAGAGGTACTGCTCGGTGGAGATGTAGCCGGCCATTGTTGCCGCCGCCGCGGCGCTGAGCGGGAACTGGTCGGGCGGTCTCGCAGAGAAGGCGAGCTGGCGGGTGGCGATCCGTTCCGACTCCGCCGGCATCGGGACCTTGTGCCGCACATCGGCGACTTCCAGGGCGAGGGAGCCGAAGATGTAGACGAACAGCAGGTAGGACGCCCGCGCGGCGTCGGTGGCGTCGAGTCCGGCGTCGGCCAGCAGTTGCAGGAGCCGTTCGGTGAGGGCCTGCGCGACAGGGCCGTCCATGCGGCTGCCGACCATCAGGCTGACCGCGCCCGGATGGGCGGACAGTTTTGCTCGCAGTTCCAGGGCCAGCGCCTCCACGCGCTCGCGCCAGGGCTGCGCACGGTCGGCGAAGACGTCATGGTCCACCTCGCCGAGCAGCCGCTCGACGAGCGCATCGATCACGGCGGCCTTGTCCGGGAAGTAGGTGTAGATCGCGTTCGGGACCACGCCCACCCGCGCGGCAATCGCCCGCACGGACGCCGCGTCCGGGCCGTGGTCGAGCAGGCTCAGCGCCGCGTCGAGGATCTCGTCCTCGGTGAGGGCGCGTCGCGGACCGCGAGGGCGTCGCCCACCTGATTCGGACACGGGTGCCTTCCTCCCCTTGACTTCGGTACCAGCAGGGTAGACGGTTCTTTGTACGGCGTACAAATCATGTACACCGTTCAGAGATCAACAAGGAAGGTCACGATGCGCACCACGCACGTCGACAGACTGAGGGGTCCCCCTCGCGAGACCGGAGGGTCAACGATGACGGCGGTCGTGCAGGACCGCTACAGCGCCGCTCCCGAGGGCCTCTTCCACGTCGCGCAGATCGACATACCCACCATGGGAGACGACGACATCCTGGTGAGGGTGCGCGCGGCCAGTGTGGATCGGGGCACCTGGCACATCATGTCCGGCCTGCCGTATCCGATCCGGCTCGCCGGCTTCGGACTGCGCCGCCCGAAGTACTCCAACCCCGGCCGGAACCTGGCGGGAACGGTCGAGGCGGTCGGCCGCAGCGTCACGGGCTTCACCCCCGGCGACGAGGTGTTCGGGATGTCGACCAGCACCTTCGCGCAGAATGCGACCGCCCGACCCGGCAAGCTCGCCCCGAAGCCGGCGAACCTCTCGTTCGAACAGGCTGCCGCTGTCCCGGTCTCAGGGGTCACGGCCCTGCAGGCGGTCCGCGACCATGGACGCGTCCGGGCCGGTGAGAAGGTGCTGATCATCGGCGCCTCGGGCGGTGTCGGGACGTTCGCCGTGCAGATCGCGAAGGCGTTCGGCGCGGACGTCACCGGCGTCTGCAGCGCCGGCAAGGTGGAGATGGTCCGCGCCCTGGGCGCCGACCACGTCATCGACTACACCCGTGCCGCCCTCGCCGACGGCGGACACCACTACGACGTCGTCCTCGACATCGGCGGCAACGCCCGGCTGTCCGATCTACGGCGGGTTCTGACACCACGGGGACGACTGGTCATCGTCGGCGGAGAGAGCGGCGGCCGGCTGCTCGGCGGCAGCGACCGACAGATCCGGGCGAAGCTGCTTTCGCCGTTCGTCCACCAGCAGCTGGGCACCTTCGTCGCGAAGGAGAACGCCGGCGACCTGATCGCGCTCGGCGCGCTCATCGAGGGCGGAAAGCTCACCCCCGCGATCGAGCGCACCTACCCACTGACCGAGGTCGCCGCGGCCATCCGCCACCTGCTCGACGGGAAGACCCGAGGCAAGCTCGTCGTCTCCGTCCTCCCCCAGGCACCCGCCACCGGGAGCACACCATGACCGATCCCCGCACGTCCTACCCCGTCCGTGTCGACGCGGCGCTCGAGCCGTCGGGCTCCCGCGGCCTGTGGCTGGTCAAATGGCTGCTGCTGATCCCGCACTTCGTCGTGCTGTTCTTCCTGTGGATCGCCTTCTGCGTAGTCAGCGTGATCGCGTTCTTCGCCATTCTGATCACCGCGCGCTATCCGCGACCGTTGTTCGACTTCAACGTCGGCGTGCTGCGATGGAGCTGGCGGGTGAACTACTACGGCTACAGCGCCCTGGGCACCGACCGCTATCCGCCCTTCAGTCTCGCCGACGCGGCCGACTACCCGGCGCACCTCGACGTGCCCTACCCCGAGCGGCTGTCCCGCGGCCTGGTGCTGGTCAAGTGGTGGCTCCTGGCCCTGCCGCACTACATCGTGCTGTCGATCCTCGTCGGCGGCGGTCTGTGGGCCGGCTCCGGTGCGACCACCGACCCTGGCTGGAACGCCGTCGCGGGCGGTGCCGGCCTCATCACGCTGCTCCTGCTGATCGCCGCGATCGTGCTGCTGTTCACCGGCCGGTACCCGAAGTCCCTCTACGACTTCGTGCTCGGCATCAACCGCTGGGCGCTGCGCGTGGCCGCCTACACCGCACTGATGACCGACCGCTATCCGCCGTTCCGACTCGACCAGGGCGGCGCCGACCCGGTACCCGCCCACCCCGCCCCGCCATCGCCTTCCGGACCGCCGTCCGCAGGACAGCCGGCCGAGGAAACCCTTGGCCAGGCCGGATAGCGGCAAGCGCCCACGCTGGTCTCGATCATTGATCCGCGCCACCTGATCGTCGCTTTCGAACGGAGGACCGGACTGTCCGATGTGGACAGTCCGGTCCTCGTGCCGAACGTCGCGCTGGCGCCCGACGCTTCGTCGAGGAGATCCACCCCAGCCGGCCTCTGGGAATCGTCGCAGGCTCTCCAGCACCCCGTCGGTGAACACCGGCAACCTCCCGCCAATGCCCAGAGATTTCCAAGTCAAGAGCCTGCTCAGCCAGATCCGCCCGATTTTCCCCAGTACTGCGGACACGGGTCAGGCGGGCCGCCGGACCGCCGTCCCCTGGTTGTTGTCGATCAGGTAGCGCCAGACTCCGTCCGCGCCGCGGCGCAGGACATCGCTTGCCGAGCCATGGAAGTGCATTTTCTCGCCGTCGGGGCCGGTGCCGTCGATCGACCAGTCCAGGATGATCTCGGCGGTGTCGCCGGCGACGAACACGTGGCGTGTCTTGGCCGTGAGCGACAGGCCGAGCGTGAGGAAAGGCTCGAGATCGTCAACGATCCCGGCGTGGCCGGTGACGGTCCGACCGTCGGGCTTGACGAGCACGACCTCCTGCTCGTACAAGGGCATCAGCTCGCTGATCTTGCCGGAATTGAATCGCTCGACCAGCGCCGTGACAATGTCTTCGGGCTTGGTGGGCAGTGAGCAGGACTCGGACATCAGGATTTTCCTGTTCGCGTTGGCGAACTGTGGTGTCACAACGATAATCTATAATCGGACCATTTAATGGTCGTTTCCGATGCCGTGATTTTTCAGACGAAGGTGAACAATTGGTCGGCTTCGAAGCGCGAAATCGGGCCGTTGTTCACTTTCGCCCGGTCGGGGTAGCCGAGAGCCAGTAGCACGGTCGTGGTGTGACCGGTTTCGCGGATCATGAACGCCTTGTCGACACTGGTCGGGTCGAACCCTTCGAGCGGCATGGCCTCGACGCCGAGCTCAGCGGCCGCCATCATGGTCATGCCCAGCGCCATGTACGCCTGCTTGTCCATCCAGTGGTTCAGGTCCTTGTAGCGGTAGATGTGCAGGTCGAGGAAGTCGCGGCTCTTCGACTCCCGCAGCCCCTGCTTTACCGGGTCCGGGAACCGGCCGTCGGCTCTCTCCTTCGAGAACACCGCCTCGACATGACTCTCGGGCAGACCTGCCCGGGTGGTGAGGATGATGACGTGCGACGCGTTCAGGATTTTCTCGTTGTTGTGCTCGAATTGTTCGCCCAGGTTGCCGGCCAGCCGCTCTTTGCCTTCGAGTGTGGCGACGACGTAGAAATGGTTGGGCTGGATGTTCGTCGACGTGGGCGTCGAGCGAAGGAACCTCAGCAACTGCTGAAGGGTTTCCTCCGGAACGGTCTTGCTGGGGTCGAAATACCCGGTGAGATGCTTGCTCATGAGCTTGTCGAGGTTCAAGTAAATCTGCCTTGTTCTTGCAACCAGCGGGTGAGGGGTCAGCGACGGTCGGGCACGTCCGTCAATTGGTGCGCTCGCGCGGCGCGCGATCGGGCACCATCGCACGGCCCGGGAACCGGCCATCAACCAACCCCTTGTACTCAGGGTGATCGGCAATGTAATCCGCCACAAAGGTGCAGTAATTGGTGAGCTTCAGGTCCCGCGCCAGCAGATCGTCCAAAGCATATTTCACCAGCCGCGTCGCGATCCCACGACCGCGATACTCGGGCTCGACAATCGTATGGCTGAGCGTCACCCGCTGATCACCACGCGGCGTGTGGTAGACGATCATGCCGACCACCTGCCCGTCCACGACAGCCTCATACGAACCATTTTCGGCGTTCCTCTGTACATCCATCTCAAAATCCACTTCATCTCTCCTGACGCCTTCTCGAGCAATGGCCGGTCGCGTACGAGCACCACACGGGACTGGGAGTCCGTGCCGGCCACGCCGACCGGCCGCCTTGTCCGCGCAGCGCGCTTGATGCGGGGGTGTTCACCGCGGTGACGTTTTTCTCCTGTCACAGGGCGCGCGCGGAGGGAGCGCTGCCGACGTCAACGAAGTGGCTGAACGGCACCGTCAGAAGCTCACCAGCAGCGCGTAGGAACGCGCCGGCGAGCACACGGAGTGTCCCCGACAGGATCGGAGCGCAGCTCGGCTTCGTCCCGAACATGTTCAAGACCATCACGGGGCATGGGAGATCAGCCTCCGGTAGGTGCGCACGGGTACCTCCGTCGGCGCGAACCCGCCGCCGTGCTCGGTGCGGGTCGTCATGCTCGGGTGAGAATGCTGCACAGCCATCGAGACCAGGGTTCGGAAAACACGAAGTGTGAACGTGCCGTGCACGTATCACCAAGACAGGAACTGTCAGTGGACCTCATCGATCTCGACCTCGTGACGGCGGTCGCGGAGACCGGCAGTATCACGCACGGCGCGGCCCGGGCCCGGCTGTCCGTACCCTCGGCCAGTGGGCGCATCAGCAATCTGGAGCGCACCCTGGGCGTGACGCTCTTCGACCGTGGCCGTCGCGGAGTCGCCCTCACCCCGGCGGGACAGGTGCTGGTCCGCCACGCCAGGTCCGTGTGCCACGCGGTCGGCCGGCTGCGCACAGAACTCGACGAATATGCGCAGGGACACGGCGCCACCGTCCGCGTCCGGGCCAACGCCGCCGGCACCGCGAGCCTCATGCCCGCCGCCGCCGTCTCGTTTCTCGCCCGGTACCCGCACGCCCACATCGACCTGGAGGAACGCCCGAGCCACCGCATTGTCGCTGCGGTGGCCGAAGGCCGCGCCGATATCGGAATCGTCGCCGACTCCCACGAACTCGGGCAGCTCGAAACCCGGGTGATCCGCCCGGATCCGCTGGTGGTCGTCACGCTGCCCGACGACCCGCTGGCCCGCCTGTCCCGGGTACCGTACGCCGACGTGCTGGGTCGCGCGTTCGTCGGCCTGAACGTCGCCAGCCCGTTGCAAGAGCACCTGGAGACGCACGCCCAGCCGCTCGGCACCCAGCCGAGATATCGCGTCCGGCTGCCCAGCATCGACGCCGCCTGTCACGCCGTGGCCGGGGGAATCGGCATCGCCATCCTGCTCTGGTACAGCGTGCGGCGCTGGCTCACCAGCGGCACCCTGGCCGCCGTCCCCCTCGCCGAACCGTGGGCGGACCGGCGGCTGCTCGCCTGCTTCACCAGCGACCGCGATCTCTCGGACACGGCCCGCGCACTCCGCGACCATCTGCTGGCCCACGCCGACGACGAAGACGGCACGGACGAACCGGCATCAGGCGGCGACTGAGGGTAGGAATGTTCGCCCAGAAGGTGAAACGCCTCTGTCAGCAAAGGATCCTTTGCGGACAGGGGCGTTCGATGCGGCCGGCGCGGCGACCAGGACATTCGTCTACTTGGTTGATCTCCGCAATCTCCAGAAAGCGAATCCACCCTCTTCAACGATGGCCATGCTGCTGACGTGGATCCGACAAGAAACAGAATCGGCCACTGTGGCCGAACCCTTACGAGCGGACTTGGATGATCGTCTTGCCCTTGGGCGGCACAGTGGGGTTGAACGCCGCGACGGCGTCATCGAGGGGCGCGACATTGCCGATGTTCGTCCGCACCCTCCCGTCGCGCACCCGCTGGGCGATCTCGCCGAGTTGGGCGCGATCGGGCTGTACAACGAAGTCGACCGCCAGACCGGAACGGGGCCGTGCCTCCGGCGGTCCGGCGACGGTCACCAGCGATCCGCCATCTCGGACCAGCGCCGCGGACCGCTTCCCGATATCGCCGCCGAAAACGTCAAACACCAGGTCGACTCCGCCGACGTCCTCCAGCGTGTCGTTCTCGAGGTCAACGAACTCCTGTGCGCCGAAGTCGAGTGCCGCCTGGCGGCCGGAGGCGCGCCCGGTACCGATGACGTAGGCACCCGCTTCCCGCGCGAGCTGCGTTGCCATCGATCCGACCACGCCGGCCGCACCGTGGATGAGAACGCTTTGCCCTGCTTGCAGGCGGCCGTGTTCGATCAGCCCTTGCCACGCGGTCAAACCCGACATCACCAGGCCCGCGCCGGTGGTGAAGTCGACATCGCCCGGCAACGGTGCGAGGTTGCGCGCCTCGACGACCACGTATTCCGCGAGTGTGCCGTCACGGGTCCAGTCCGTGAGGCCGAACACGCGCTGACCGACGGACAGGCCGGCCGCGCCGTAGCTGAGAGAAGTGACCACTCCGGCAACTTCGTGCCCTGGGATCGACGGCGTGCGGTCACGCCCGAGCCGATCGATCCACGTGGACGGCCACGACAGCTCATCCCAGGTAAAGCCCGAAGCGTGAACCTGAACGACGACATCGCCGTAGTTCGCGCCCGCGAGGTCGGCGAGCTTCGCGGTATCCGGATCGGGTCGTTCAGCGAGCGTCATCCCGGCCCGTCCCGCGGCCTCGTCCGTCACCGTGATCGCCTTCATCCGGCACCCTTCTCTCTTCGTTCGGCCGTCGTGCCACTTATTGTGGACGATATAGTCCATCATGGCCGTCTCCGGAAGAACCTGCCAACCCCAACCGCGAGGTGCCGCGGGCCGACCAGTTTTGCCGCCGCGTTACGCACATCTTGCGGGTGGGTGCAAGGGAGGACAAATGCTGTTATGCGGCTCGCCCATGTCCAAACCGGCATATCGCAGTAGCTCCGCCGGAGGACGTCTTCGCCATCGCGTCGGACAGCGGTCAGATCCACAATAGGCGGCGTTCACTTCACCCAAACGGGGGTGTTTCCGGCGTGAGTGCCGCCCGAGCAGCTACCGATCCGGCCGCGGGGTCCGCTCGCAGCTGTGACGGACTGAGACCGTACTTGGCGCGACACAACCGGCTGAAATGCGCCGGGTCCGCGAATCCCCAGCCGGAGGCCAAGGATGCGATCGTCCGGTGCGCCTGCGACGGGTCGCCCAGATCTCGACGCACACCTTCCAACCGCAGATGCCGTATGTAGTCAGCGACCGTGCAAGGCTCGTCAGCGAACAACCGATCGAGAGTTCGGGCCGACATGTGGTGAGCTGCGGCGACAGACGCGTGGGACAGATGCGGATCGGCCAGGTGAGCACGAACGAACGCGAGGATCTCCAGGCGAAGTGTCGATGCTGGTGCGGGGGCAGCAGGTTCAGCGTTTGCCAGCGTCGCACCCAGGAGCGCGAGGCCGGCATCACCCATGCGTGCAGCCGTATCGAGCTGCAATCGGTCACGCTGCGCCACGCTGCTCACCAGAAATTCAGCCAGCACGGCGCCGGCCCCGTCTGAAGCGGGGAACGGATGGTCCATCGCGGCAGCAACAGCCTGGTGACGCATGCCGAGGGCATGCCGAGGCAGCGTCAGCACAGCGCAAGACCACATTCCACCGAAGCTCAGCGAGTACGGCTTCCCCGTGTCGTACACCGCCAACTGGCCCTGTTCGATGGCAACTTCACGACTGCCCTGGCAGACGATCGCGCTGCCACGCAGCTGCAAACAGACCTTGAGGTGATCACTGCCGATCCGACCGATATCGGCCGCCGACCGGACGAATACCTGCGGGTTGCCCGCGACGTTGAACGCTTCGACCAGGCCCAGCTTGGCTTGGTAGACGTTCCCGAGCGGCTCGCGGGTCCCGACCCCCTCGGGCGTCGTTCCCGCGAACACCGACTGCACATGCGCGCGCCAGGAATCACCTTTCAAGACGTCACGTCGGTCCGGTGACCTCTGTCCGACTGGCTGTGACATCGGCGGAAACCTCCTACACCGTGGCGCAAATCGACAACCGGCGACGCGGCTTCATGGCGTCTACTAGCGGTCAACCAGCCCAACCCCGGTGGAACACCGGACGAAGAAGAAGGGTAGGGCAGTGTCGGAAAACTGTTACACCTACATCGTCGTCGGTGCGGGTTCCGCCGGCTCTGTGGTCGCGGCGCGGCTGTCCGAACGCCCCGACGCGACCGTTCTGCTGCTCGAAGCCGGCCCGCCCGACACGCTGCCCGACATCAGCGTGCCGGCAGCATGGCCGGCGCTGTGGGGAACAGCCGTCGACTACGCATATCGGACGGTACCTCAGCAGCATGCCGGCGGCGTCGAGAAGTACGTGCCCCGGGGACGGACACTCGGCGGTTCGAGCGCCATCAACGCCATGCTGTGGCTCCGAGGACACCGCGCGGACTTCGACGCATGGGCCGCCGCGGGTTGCGGCGGCTGGGACTACGAAGGCGTGCTGCCCTACTTCAAACGACTCGAATCAGTACCCGACGGTGACCCGAAGTACCGCGGCGACAGCGGTCCGATGCGGCCGGCCGTCGCGGAGAACCCGCATCCCTTGACACAGGTCTTCGTCGACGCGGCGGTCGCCGCGGGACATCCGCGCACCGACGATTTCAACGGCCCGCACCAGGAGGGGGTCGGCCTGCACGATCTCAACATCGTCAACGGGCGCCGCCAAAGCAGCGCCGACGGTTACCTTCACCCGATCATGGACACCCGTCCGAATCTCACCGTCGCGACGAATTCACGAGCTCGGAAGTTGGTCTTCGACGGTGATCGATGTGCAGGCGTCGAGTTCGTGAAGGACGGGAGGCTGGTGTCGGCCGAGGCCTCGAGCGAGGTCATCCTCAGCGCGGGCGCCATCGACACCCCCCGTCTCCTGATGCTCTCCGGCGCAGGGCCCGCCGACGTGCTGACGGCGGCCGGGGTCGACGTGGCCTTCGACCTTCCGGGCGTCGGCGCGAACCTCCACGAGCACCCGCTGTGCAGCGTCGTGTTCGAGCTCGCCGAACCGGCCGCCGACAGCCTCGGGTCGCACACCGAGGCGTCCATGGTTTTCCGCAGCAATCCGGCTCTCGAAGCGCCCGACATGCAGTTGGTGTTCATCGAGGTGCCGTTCCATCAACCAGAGCTGCAGGCCCCTGCCAACAGTTTCACCATCGGCGTCACGGTCGTTCCGAAGAGCCGCGGCTCGCTGCGCATCGTCAACGCCGACCCTGAGACTCCCCCGCAAATCGATCTCAACTTGCTCGCCGATGAACACGATGTAAGCCGGCTCGTGCACGGAATCCGTGTTATCCGGGAAATAGCCGCAACCGAACCGTTCGCCGGCCTGATAAAACAGGAATCACTCCCCGGCCCCGCGGCAACTGACGGCGCCGCTCTTCGCGACTACGTCACCCGTGGAACGGGCTGCTACAACCACTCGAGTGGCAGCTGCGCGATGGGTGTGGGACCGACGGCAGTGGTCGGCCCCGATCTGCGCGTCCACGGGATCCGCGGGCTGCGAATCGCGGACGCATCGATCATGCCACGCCTTCCCGTCGTCAACCCGAACGCGGCAGTGATGATGATCGGGGAAAAGGCCTCCGACCTCATCGGCTCTTGACTTGACTCCCCTGGCCGGATCATTCACCTCCGAAGGAACGATTCATGACGCTCACCAGCTCACCCGAGATCGATCTCGGCGTCCGCGAATACGACCAGCTGATCGACGGGACTTGGACCTCAGCGCGGAGCGGCGCCACGTTCGACTCTCTGAACCCACTCGACGGGTCCGTGTTCGCGCGGGTACCGGCCAGCTCTCGCACGGACATGGCCGATGCGGTCGCCGCCGCCGATCGGGCCCAGCCGAAGTGGTCAGCGATGTCACCCTCCGCCAAACAGGCATTGTTCCTCCGGGCGGCCGAACTTCTCGAACAGCGAAGCCAAGCGGTTGTGCAGGCGTTGGCGACGGAGACCGGGGCCGGCTTTGGCTTCGCGATGTACCAGATGACGTGGTCCGCTCAGCTGCTGCGGCTGGCCGCCGGCTGGGTCTTCGAAAGCAAAGGCAAGATCCTCACCACCGATCACCCCCACACGATGCAGTTCGCGGAACGAAAGCCACTCGGGGTTGTTGCCAGCTTCTCTCCGTGGAACGGCGCAAACCTGCTGGCCTGGCGCGCCGTGGTCGCGCCGCTCGCGGCCGGGAACACTGTGGTGCTCAAGCCATCGGAGGAAGCCCCGGTGACCGGTGGTGTGCTGATCGCGCAGGTTCTGCACGACGCCGGATTCCCCGCGGGGGTGATCAACGTCGTCACCCATGCCGCGGCCGACGCCGCTGCCGTCTCGGAGGAGTTCTACGAGAACCCCGCAGTGCGATGCCTGTACTTCACCGGATCGGCTGCCACCGCCAAGATCATCGCAGCCCGCGCAGGGGCCGCGTTGAAACGAACAGTGCTTGAGCTCGGCGGCTACAACCACATGATGGTCCTCGACGATGCCGACCTCGACCACGCGGCCAAGCTGGCGGCATTCAGCTCATTCTTCCACCAAGGCCAGACTTGTATGAGTGCCCGCCGGATTCTCGTTCAGCGCTCGGTCTACGACGAGTTCCTCGCCAAGTTCTCCGCGGTGGCCCGGTCCATGCCGATGGGAGACCCGAGCGAACCGGACACGATCTTCGGCCCGTTGATCAACGACCGAGCCGCGGGCGCCGTACGCGCGAGGATCGATGACGCGGTAAATGCCGGCGCTCGAATCTTCTCCGGCGGCGTCAATGACGGTCGGATGTTCGAGCCCACCATCATCGTCGACGCGCCCGATGAGAACGATCTTTCGTGTGAAGAGACGTTCGGGCCGGTCGTGGTCGTCCGGCCGATCGACGATGACGACGAGGGCGTGGAGCTGGCGAACGCGAGCCGCTACGGGTTGTCGTTCTCCGTGGTCACCGGCGACACGAGCCGCGGGATGGCAGTGGCATCGCAGATCAACAGCGGTGCCGTGCACGTGAACGGCCCGACGATCGACGACGAACCGCACCTGCCCAACGGTGGCACCAAGGAGAGTGGTTGGGGACGTTCAGGGCCTGACGCGCTCAACGACTTCAGTGAGCTGCGATGGATGAGCGTGGAGCTGGGTACCCGTCACCTGCCATTCTGAGACTCACGTTCGTCACGCTGAGGCGCGGTGGCCCCGATAGAGATCTACCGGGGCCACTGCGCGACACGGAAGGAGAAGGTCGGCCATTGTCGGTCACCGTTCTTCCGCAATCCCACGCGGCGTTCATGGGCGGCAAACTCGACAACCGTAAGCTGGCAGTGAGTGGGACAGCTTGGAGTGGAAACCAGCGATTACGGGTTCACCGGACCAGCCCCGTGCCGTAAGATTTTGTCATGAAGAAGCCCGCTCTCGACCCCGCCCGGGCTCATTCGCCGGCGCCACAGTACCCGATTGATTCGGTCGACAAGGCTCTTCGGGTCCTGTTGCTGCTGGGGGATCGTCCCGAGCTGCGGATGACAGAGGTGGCCGAGTACTTGGAGGTGGCATCTTCCACCGCACACCGGCTGCTGGCGATGCTGCAATACCACGGTTTCATCCGGCAAGACCCCCGAACCAAAGCGTACCGGCCGGGCACGTCGCTCACTGCCGTGGCGTTCTCCGTCATGCAGCGGTTCGACGTGCGCGAAACGCTCCGTCCATTTCTCGAGGAAATCAAGAACGAGTTCGCCGAGACCGTCCATCTGGCGATCCTCGACGGCACCACGGTGCGGTTCATCGACGCCTTCGAGAGTACGCGCGCGGTCCGCGTCGCGTCGCGGCTGGGCCAGGCGATGCCGGCCAACTGCACATCGACCGGCAAGGCGCTGTTGGCGGAGTTCTCGACCGAAGACCTGCACCGGATGTATCCCGACGAGCAGCTCGAAACCCTGACCGTCAATTCGGTGGGAACGCGCAGCGAACTGAAGCGAGAGATCGAACGGGTCCGGCGGCGCGGGTACGCGACGAGCAACGAGGAGAGCGAGGACGGCGTGGCATCGATCGCCGCCGCGTTCCCCGCCGGCAACCTCCCGGCCCGGCTCGCGATCAACGTTTCGGTGCCGGTGGGACGCCTGTCGCGGGTGGAGGTCCGGCATGTCGGCCAGCGTCTCAAAGAGACGATCGCCCAAGCGGTCCTGCTACTGCACTAGTACCTGTCTGACAAAGGGTCTTGGCGTGTGACTGCCATGCTGTCCATGTGTCACGGTTCCAGTTGCTGTCAGACGATCAGTGGGCGTTGATCGAGGACCTGCTGAGCATTCGGTGGGCTATTCCTCGATTGTCAGCTGCGTCGGGCCCGCGATGTGAAGCTTCTGTTGGACAACGACGTGGTCGAGCTGCGCCGCCAGGCGCGGGATCGTCGTTGATGCCAGGTAGGTCTCGGCGCCCGCGTCGATCATGCGGCGGATCGGCCCCTCGTAGCGGATGCCCCATTCCGGGTCCTCGATCTCGGCGACAACGACACGCGCCTTCGTGTACGTCTCGCGCAAGGCGCTGATCAGCTGCGGGCTCACCGGCGGCACCAGCACCACATCCGCGGTCTTCGGCGCGGAGTGCAAGTCCAGCACGATGTAGTCCGACCCCAACTGCTCGGACAACGCCGCACGGGCCGCACGGGACAGCTTCATCGTGGTGGCCACGACCGTCGGGTTGTCGTAGCCGTCCCGCGTGCCGGGATCGACGTCGAACGCGGTGCTTGTCACGGTCGCGATCGGTTCGCCGTCCCTCGTGATCACGAGGTCCTCGCCGCCGATGATGAGGTCCGCGACGTCCTGAGGCAGCTGCCGCACATCGATACGGGTCGTCATGACACTCGATCATGGCACAAAATGCGGTGCAGCAACTCGGCCGGCAGCGCTGCTCCTGGCCGCCGACGCGGCCCTCTCCACGATCGTCACATTTCACGGCCCCACCCTGCGCACTTGCGAGTGCAGGGAGTGCTCAGGGTGAGGCCCGCGACGTACCGCTTTCACTCCATCACAACGGTCACTGCTTTGGTTTCAGTGTAAGACAGCAGCTCGTCCACCGACTCTTCACGGCCGACGCCCGACGACTTCACGCCGCCGAACGGGAGACCCCAGTAATGCCGGGAACTTCCGTTGATCCATACGTAGCCGGCCTGCAACTCGCTCGCGATCCGGTGAGCGCGGGTGACGTCACTGGTGAAGACTCCCGCGGTAAGTCCGTATTCGCTGCTGTTGGCGATGGCCACCGCTTCGGCTTCGTCCCGGAATGTCAGCACCGACAGCACCGGACCGAAGATCTCGGCAACCGCGGCCGGATTGTCGGGAGAAATTCCCGCCAGCACCGTGGGAGAGACGTACCACCCGTCCGGTCCGACAGTGTCGGGTCGACCGCCTCCCGCGAGCGCCTTGCCGCCCGCAGAGGTTGCCGCAGCGATGGCGTCCAGGGATTTGTCGTACTGGTTGCAGGAAATCACGGGACCCATCTGAGTGTCCGCGTCGAGCGGGTGGCCGACGCGAATCGATCGGACATGTTCGACGACCGCCTCGAGAACCTGATCGGCGATCGATTCGTGCAGCAGCAGCCGGCTGGTCGAGCCACAGGACTGACCGGCCGTGGCCGTGTAGTTCATCCCGAACACCGCGCTCTCGACAGCTCGGTCCAGATCCGCGTCGGGCAGGACGACAAGGGCGTTCTTGCCACCCAGTTCGAGGCTGACGTACTTGACACCGGCCTCGGCGGCTGAGCGTTGAATCATCCGGCCGGTGTCGGGAGCACCGATGAAACCGATGCGCCGGATCAGTGGATGCGCGACAAGCGCGGCTCCGCTGACCGCGCCGCGCCCGCTGATGACCGCGCAGAGATCGGGGCCGAAGACTTCGGCTGCCAGCTCCGCCATTCTCAATGCGGACAGAGGCGTCTGGTCGGGAGCCTTGAGCACGACCGCGTTGCCTGCAACCAGTGGCGCCGCGACCTTGGAGGCGGCGAAGAACAGCGGGTGGTTGAACGGCACAATGCGCGCGACGACGCCGTAGGGCTCCTGCAGGCTGTAATGCAGGTTGCCCGACAACGGATAGGTCGACCCACCGAGCTGCAGTGCGTGGTCGGCCATGATGTCGACGATCGTCGCCGCGGCGCCGACATCCGCCCGCATCACCGGCAGCGGGAAGCCGGCGTCGATCGTGTCGATCGTCGCCAGTTCCTCCTCATGAGCGCGGAGGAGCTCGGCGAACGCGCGAACCTTCGCGGCGCGGGCACGCACAGGTAGTTTTGCCCATTCACGCTGGGCTTCGGCTGCCGCGCGGACGATCTCGTCCACTTCTCCGGCCGAGCAGTCGGGTGCGTCGGTCAGGCGCCGGCCGGTCGTGGGGTCTTCGATCTCGTACCGGTTCCGTGTCGGCATCGGGCGGCCGTGAAGCTGCACCTCCCAAGACCGGTCGACGACGGTGGAGAGCAGGTCCCGCGTGGTCATGTGGGGAGTCCTTCACTTGTCGGAGGAGTCATCGGTGAAGCAACCCACCGCTGACGGAGAGGACTTGTCCGGTGATGAAACGGCTGTCGTCGGAGAGCAGGAACGCGACAACACCGACCATGTCCTCGGGTCCGGCGTCCCGGTGGAGTGCTTGCGCGGCGTGCATCGCTTCCTTTTGAGCCGCCGAGACAGTTCCCCGGGGCACCTCGGTGTAAGTGGGGCCGGGCGAGATCGCGTTCACGCGGATTCCGTCGCCACCCAGTTCGCGTGCCATCGAGTAGGTCATCCCGGTCACACCGCCTTTGCTCGCGGTGTAGTGCAGGTACCCGGCGCGGCCCAGCCACACGGCGTCGGAGGAGACGTTGACGATGCTCGAGTCACCGCCCAGCCTCAGGGCGGGCAGTAACGCCGTGGTCAGCAGGAACGGCCCACGCAGGTTGACGGCCATGAGGCGGTCCCACTCTTCGACCGGGATCTCCCAGAACGGGCGCATCACGATCGTCGAGAAGATGGCCGCGTTGTTCACCAGGCCGTGCAGGCTGCCGAACTCACGGTCGACGAACTCGGCGAAGGCGCGACACGAAGCCTGGTCGCCGACGTCGAGGTAGTGGAAGCAAGCATTGCCACCCGCTTCGGTGATCTCGGCGGCGACCTTCTCCCCGGACTCGGTGTTGATGTCGGCGATGACGGCGGTCCCACCGTCCGCCGCGACGCGCTGGGCGTAGGCGCGCCCCAATCCTTGCCCTCCGCCGGTGACGACGACGGTGCGTCCCTCCAGCGAGGTACTCATGCGCCCACCACCAGGGAGCGGTGCCGTGAGGACGGTTCGTCGCCGGGCACGATTTCGGCCTGGAGCTGGGTCAGGCACTGGGGGCAGAAGGTTTGCCGGAAGACCACGGGCCGGTCGGTGAACCGGGCCGCGTCTTCCCGGACGGACGGTCCGGCGTTGGCGGGCAGGGTTTCCCGGACCAAGGCGTCGCGCATCGGTGCCGCGGCATCACCGAGAACCTGTGCGCAGTGCCGGCAGACGACTTGCCCGTCCGGTTGCTGTTCGAGGTTGTCGTCAAGGAAGAGCGTCATGCGTTGGCCTCCTGGCGGTCTTCGTCCAGTCCGGCACGGCTGCGCCGGAGTGCTGCGCGGCGGGTTCGCGTCGCTTCGGTGTCGACGGTGCCGTCTGCCGTGAGGACGACGCCGTAGACGTCCGCCGCTCCGGCCGGCGAGACCTTGTGCGCGATCACATCGGCCGCGACCGCCTCCGGATCGCGCAGCATCGGGTCCCCGTATCCGCCGCCGCCCTGCCAGTGCGTGAAGTAGACGTCGCTGCCGCCGAGCTCCGTCTCGTGGTGCGTGGGCAGCACGTCCGGTTCGCCGCCGAGCTCGGCAAGCGACGACGGGATGCGCCCCTCGGCGAAATCGGCGTGGACGGTGGTGGACCTCAGCAGGACGTCGTGCTGGGTTCCCGCGGGGAGCCCACCGGCGAGGCCGCCGGCCAGGGGAAGAGCCTTGCCGGGTGCGGAGACGACGAGGTGGACGCCGCCCAGCGGGCTGTCATAGGGGATGAAACAGCTCGAAGCGCCGACCCCACCGCGGTAGCGACCCGGGCCACCCGAGTCCGCCTCCTCTCGGCGCCACAGGTAGAGCATGGGAAAACTGAACTCGTTCATCTCGACGTCCGCGACGCGGCCCATCGGGATGCACGCCAGGCCACCGGTATCGACGCCGTCGGAGTGGGTCCGCGCACCAAGGCCGCCGGCCATCGAGTCGCACAGCATCGTGACGAAACCACCGCCGCGTTGGTCGACGCCGGCGAGCAACGCGAAGTCCCACGTGCCGCAGCAGACGCTCATCAGGCGCTCGCGGTGCCGGGGGTGGGCGTCGAGCAGCCCGGCCAGGCATTCGGTGACGACGTTGGTGGTCGCCCAGGCGGACGCGACCGAGGCCTTGCCGATCCCCGCCGGGAAGGTGCAGTTGTTGATCGTGCCGGGTTCGCTGACGATGTCGAGGCAGCGGTAGAGGCCGCCGGGCGCCCAGGGGATGTCCCCGCACAGCGTGGTCAGCAGGACCGGCATGATGCCCCCGCGCAGGCCCGCGTAGGTGCAGTTGATCAGGCCGTCGACCTGAGGATCGGTGCCGGTGAAGTCGAAGGTCAGCTGGTCGCCGGTCTTGGTGAGGGTGCAGACGATCTTGTAGATGCCGCGGTCACCGGAGCGGGCGGAGTCCTGGTGTGCCACCGAAGTCCAGGAACCGTCGGGCAGTTCGGACAGTTTCGTGCGCAGCCGCGACTCCGCGTCGTTGAGCACGCGGCGCATGACGGCTTTGACGGTGGCGGCGCCGTACTTGTCGCAGAGCGCGCGCAGCCGTTCGTGCGCGACGTTGTTGGCCCCGATCTTGGCCCGCAGGTCGAGCGCGACCAGCTTGGGCACGCGCGAGCGCCGCAGGTACATGTCCTCGATGTCGGCACGGATCTCACCGCCTTCGACGATCTTGACCGGAGGGGTCGGCACGGACTCCCAGAACACGTCGGTCGCGCCGACGGACCAGCTGCCCGGCGAAACGCCGCCGAGGTCGACCTGGTGCGCGACCGCTCCCGTCCAGGCGAAGAGCTCGCCGTCGACGAACAGTGGCGCGAACAGGCTGACGTCGTTCTGGTGAAGGCCGCCGCCGACCCAGGGGTCGTTGCACAGGAACATGTCCCCCGGGCGAATTCCGGGACGTGCGGCGCGGTCCCGCAGTGTCCAGTTCGCCGCCATGTCCAGTGACGCGGCCAGTTCGGTGTTGTAGAGGCCGACCTGGACGACGTCACCGACCTCGTCCATGATCGCGGCGTCGAAATCGTTGCAATCGGTCACCACGACCGAGCCGGACATGCGTTTGAGGGCCTCCCCCATCTCCTCGGTGATCGAGGTGAGGCGGTGGCGGATCACCTCGTAGGTGAGGGGGTCGAGGCCGTCCACGACGGACTGATCGATGTCGTGCAGGCGCACGGCGTCGCCGACGATCCGGCGGGTCTCGGCGGGAGACGTGGGCAGGTTCGCGAATTCCTCGGAACCGGAAACGGGGATGACGGGCATCGGCGCGTTCCTCTCAGGCCTTGGTGTAGCTGATGACGAGGTTGCCGAGCCGATCGACGCGGCCGATGCAGCCTTCGGGCAGGGCGACCGTCGTGGTCGGGGCCTCGACGACGGCGGGGCCCTTGATTTCCTGGCCGGCCCCGAGGGCGCGGTAGTCGAAGATGTCGGCGCGCTGCCAGCCGCGGCGCGCGTCGAGGAAAACCTGGCGGGTGCTGGACGGGACCGGCGCGTCGGTCGCGACGCCGACCTCTGCCAGCCGAGGTCGGATCGGCAGCTCGCCGACTGCCTGCGTGCGGTAGGTGATCAGCTGCAAACCCGCCTCGGCGAACCCGGACCCCTTGCCGTACAAGCGTTCGTAGAGCTCACCGAAGGCGGTGGAGACGTCCTCCAGCCCGGTCGTGTCGATCGCGCCGGCCGGGACCGGTGTCGGGACTTCGGCGAGCTGCATCGTGTAACGGAGGTCGGCCTCGTTGCGGTAGATGACGTTGCCGAACGCCAGTTTCTGCACGCCCAGCCGGCCATCGAGCTCCGAACGCAACTGCGCGAACGCCGCGTTGAAATCCTCCACCGGGTTGGGGAAGTTGCTCGGCAACGACATCTCGGCGGTGAGCACGATGTCCGACGCGGCCAGGCCGTAGGCGGAAAACACCGCGGCGGTCGGTCCGAGCGGGACCACCACCTCCGCGACATCGAGGTCGGCCGCATAGCTGGCGCAGTGCATGGGACCCGCGCCGCCGAAGGCGTAGAGCGCGAAATCGCGTGGGTCCTGCCCGGAAGTGACGACGACTTTGCGGACGAGGTCCGCGGTCTGGGCGTTCTGGATGGCGTAGATCGCGGCCGCGGCGTCGTCGACGGACAGGCCCAGTGGCTCGGCGATGTGCGTCCGCACGGCCTCGGCCGCGAGGTCCTTGGACAGCTTTTTGCGGCCACCGAGGAAGTTGTCCGGGTTGATGATGCCGAGCAGCAGGTCGACGTCGCTGACGGTCGGTTCGGTGCCACCCTCGCCGTAGCACGCCGGGCCCGGCCGCGCACCGGCGCTGCGCGGACCGACGCGCAGGTTGCGCCCCGGGTCGACCCAGGCGATCGCGCCGCCGCCGGCGCCGATGGTGTGCACGTCGACCATCGGCACGTTCAGCTGGTACTGGTTGAGCACCGTGCTCGTCGTGGCCACCGGTTCACCGTCGACGACGAGCCCCGCGAGGAACGTGGTTCCGCCCATGTCGGTGGAGATCACGTTGCGGTGGCCCAGGGCGTCGGCCAGGCGGGTGCAGCCCACGACACCTCCGGTCAGGACGGAGCCGATCGTGGTGATCGCCCGCGACGGGGCGTCACCGGAATCGACGCAGCCGCCCGAACCCTGCATCACGAGCAGCGAACCACCGAAGCCGAGAGAGCGCAGCTCGGCCTCCAATGGCCGCAGGTAGTCCCGCAGCCGCGGGCCGACCTGGGTGTTCATGATCGTGGTGGCGCTGCGGGCGTACTCGCGAATCCGTGGGCTCACATCGCAGGACAGCGCCACGTACAACCCGGGCGCCTCCTCCGCGATCAACTCGCCCACCCGCCGTTCGTGCGCGTCGTTTCGGAAGCTCCACAACAAAGACACGGCAATGGCCTGTGCGCCGGCCGCGACGAGCTCGCGAATCGCGATCCGGGTTGCCGCTTCGTCCAGGGCCACGACCTCGTGTCCCTTGTGGTCGATGCGCTCGTCGAGCTCGCGAATCAACTGCGGCGGCACCAGCGGCTTCGGCTTGTTCGTCAGCACCATGTCCTGGACCTGGTCCGAGCCGAGTCCCGCGTAGCGCCCTTCGAGGTTCATGATCGCGATCGAGTCCGCGTGCCCGCGCGTGGTGAGGAAACCGACCGTGGCCACGTCCCCGGTGACCAACGCGTTCAACGTCGAGGTCGTCCCGTGCACGATGTAGTGGGTGTCGGCGAGCAGCTCGGCGGTCTCGATCTCGAGCGCTCCGGCCAGTTCGTCCAGAACCGCGAGGAACCCCCGGGAGAAGTCGGGCGGAGTGGACGGAGTCTTGGTCGCGGCCACCCGTCCCGCCTCATCGGCGGCGAAGGCGTCCGTGAACGTGCCCCCGATATCGATGCCTATCACGTACGCCACGGATTGCTCCCTCTACTCGACATTGACCAGAGCTCCACTTGGGATGGAGACACGGTAGACAGCCGCGTGCTCTGTTGTCCAGTGCGAGTTTCTGCCTGACAGAGAACACCGCGCGTCCGGGTGACGGTTCCGACGTTTCGGCCCAGGGTTCGGTGGAAGCAGTGGACCTCGCCACGCGCTTGACGTCGGTCAGGCGGAACGCGTTTCGAAGTGATCTCCGGTTCGACGCGGAGTGGTCCGCCACGCAGCGGAACGGCAGCAGTTGCCGTTGTCCGACAACGCTTTGTCAATCAGTGACGTTGTGGTCGGCAAACCGATCGGCACTGCGCGCACCGTGGAACCGGCCGGCCCGAACCGGCCGTCGATCTGCACGGGCGTGGGCCGGGCGCAGCCGAAGGTTCGCGGTTCGGGACCTGGGTGCGCGGGTGCGCTGCCGGGCCGTGCAGCGCCACAACGTGGCGCTCGGCGCAAGAATCAAAATTACTTCGCGTCTCCGCGAGGAATGTTTTCGCGCAGCTCGAAATACTTCGAACGTCCTATGTCCGACCGGCGGCAGCCATGTGAGGCAGCATGCATCACCGCGACAGAACGTGCCAATGCACCTTCTGTCGTTGGACATACCAGGACCGGCATATCACCGTGCTCGGACAAGCTCTCGCAGGATGCCGGCCGCGGCCGGCGGCAGGAGTGATGCCGACGGCGCCGGATCGAGAGCCGGACCCAGCCTCGCCGCTCCCGGCAACCTGTCGGAGTTCGAGCCTGAGGTCACCGGAACGTGAGGGTGGCAAGCAGGGCGATGGCCTCGTCGATCGCGTGGGGGCTGATGTTGCCGTAACCGATCACTACACCGTGCGGGTTTGCATCGGGGTTGAGCTGGTAGCGGGTGATGGAGTCGAATGCGATCCCGACCGCACGGGCGCGCGCGGTCAACTGATCGGGGTGCGTGTCGTCGAGCTGGGCGGCGAGAGTCTGCACACCGGCTGGTGTCCCGACAAGCCTCAAGGGCGCGTTGTGGCGGGCGATGGCCTGTTCGAGTGCCTGCCGCGCGCTTCGGTAGCGGTTCCGGGCAGCGCGGATGTGGCGGTCGTAATCACCGACCTCGATGAGATGCGCCAGAGCGAGCTGATCGATGGCCGGGCTGCCGTGATCGGCGAGGAACTTGTTGGGCACCAGCTCGGCGTGCAACTCGGCCGGGCTGACCATCCAGCCCAGGCGAACCGCCGGGGCAAGGGTCTTACTGGCGGATCCGAGGTAGACGACGCGGTCGGGTGCACGGCCTTGCAAGCAGCCCACGGCGCGACGATCGAAGCGGAACTCTCCGTCGTAATCGTCCTCGACGACTACCGCGCCGCACCGCCCGGCCCAGGCCAGCACCGCCTCCCTCCGGGCGGGTGCCATGATCGCGCCGGTCGGGAACTGGTGCGCCGGGGTGGTCAGTACAGCGTCGACGCCCCGCTCCGGAAGTTGGTCCACGAGGACACCGTCGGCATCGACCGGGACCGGCAGGACCGTGAGACCAGCCTGGCGCAGGATCGGCGCGCGGTGCGGCAATCCAGGGTCCTCGATTGCGACGGTCCGGGCGCCCCGGGCACGCAAGGTGTGGGCGAGTACGTGGAGACCTTGGGTGAAGCCCGCGCAGATCAGCAGCCGCTGTGGGTCAGCGTCCACTCCGCGGACCCGGCCGAGGTAACCGGCCAGCACCCGACGCAGCCGCGGATGCCCGGCGGGGTCGGGGTACTCCAGATCGGAATCCGCGGCGGCATCCATGGCGGCAGTCCACGCGCGCTTCCAGAAGCGGCGCGGGAATCCCGACAGCGTCGGAAGGCCCGGACGCAGGTCCCATCGCACCGCGCGCTCGAATGTCCGGGGCGGAGCCGGCGCGGTGGTCACCGGTGGCAGGGGAAGGTCGGAGACGCGGGTGCCGGAGCCGGTCCGGCTGATCAGATAGCCCTCGGCGGTCAGCTGGGTGTAGACCTCGACCACCAGGCGCCGAGAGACTCCGAGGTCTTCGGCCAGTACGCGGCTGGCCGGCAACCGCTGGCCGGCCGCGAGCCGACCGGTTCGCACCGCGTCACGCAGGGCGCTTTCGAGCTGGACCCGACGGGGCCGTCCAGGCCGCGGCGGTTCGATCGGCAAGAAGAGTTCCACCCCGGAAGTGGTACCCATATCCGTCATGGATTTGGACTCTACCCCGGGTCCGAATGCTGACTAGCCTGCTGACATGGAAGAAACCAGCGTGCTTTCGGACATCCCGCTGGTGGCTGTCGACCTTCGTGAGCTGGAGCACCGCGAAGGCGAGGATCAGGTGTCGCCGTGGGCTGCCAGGCGCTCGAACCGGATTCGGGTGTGGCCGACCGGGGCACATTCGAAATGACAGGAGTCGAGGAGATGATCAACGCCGACATGCGGCTGATCGTTGAGGCCGCCAAGCTCACCTTCGTCGCGACGGTGCGGCCCGACGGCTCGCCCAGCCTGTCGCCGAAGGGGTCGGCACGGGTGTACGACGACGAGCACATCGCGTTCATGAACATTGCCTCACCCGGGACGATCGCCAACCTCACCGCGGACCCACGTCTCGAGATGAATGCGGTGGACTTCCTCCGAAGACGAGGCTACCGCTTCACCGGAACGGCGACGATTCATGGTCGTGGAACGTCGATTCACCAGTGGCTGCACAGCTGGCTGCTCGACCTGAACGGACCGGATTACCCCGCCCACGAAGCGGTTCTGGTCCGCATCGATCACGTCCAACCGATCACATCGCCCGCTTACACTTTCGGCGGTGCCGATGAAGGCGCACTAGTTGCCGAGTGGTCCGACAAATATCGGGTTGTTCACCATGAAATGGAGAATATGTGATGCGTGCCGCTGGTGTGCGCGAAATCGGTGGCCTGGTCGAGGTGTTCGACCTCCCCGAGCCTGATGGCCCGGGTCCGGGCGAGGTGGTGATCGAGGTTGCCGCGGCGGGTGTCGGCAACTGGGACAACATCGTGCGGACGGGGGCGTGGGACGTCGGGCTGACACCGCCGATGGCGCTGGGTGTGGAAGTCGCCGGAACGGTTGTCGCGGTCGGTTCGCAGGTCACCGACTTTCGGGCGGGTGACGAGGTCCTCGGTCACCCGCTTCCGCTGAGCCACCAGGGTTGCTGGGCCGAGCGCGTGGTTGTGGACGCGGGCCTGATCGCGCGGAAGCCTGCCGGCGTGTCGTGGGAGACGGCGGCCGCATTCCCGGTTCCCGCCCTGACCGCGGAGCAGGTCCTGTCGGAGTCACTCAAGCTCGCCGAGAACCAGACCTTGCTAGTCCACGGCGCGGGCAGCACCACTGGCGGATTGGCCGTGCAGCTCGCCGCGCTGCGTGGCGCCCGCGTAATCGCCACAGCGGGACCGTCGAGCGCCGCTCGGGTCACGCAGGCCGGAGCGGCCGAGGTCCTCGACTACCACGACAGCGAATGGCCCGACCGCGTCCGTGAACTGACCGGCGGCCTCGGCGCCGACGCCGCCCTCAACGCGGTTCCCGGGGGCAGCACCGCCACCATCGCGGCGTTGCGGGAAGGTGGCCGGATGGCGACCATCACCGGCGACCCGCCGGCGGCCGAACGCGGCATCGGCGTCACCAACGTCTACGTGCGCCCAGACGCCACCCAGCTCGCAGAGCTCTCGGCGTTGCTGGGCGATGGCCGGCTGACGCTGTCGGTGGGCGCCGTGTTGCCACTGGCCGAGGCAGCGACAGCACTCGAGCACGCCATCTCCGGTACCAAGGGCGGACCGGTCGTCCTTCGTACCTGACCACGATTTACCGATAACTGAACCCGCTCACCTCTCACACATTGGCGCCGGCGTCGCAACACCCCGTGTTGTGCACCGGCGCCGACCCGATCACCGGACAACCGATGCCGTGGCGTAGCCGGTGGTCCAGCTCCCGGAGGGCTGTGCGGTTGGAATCCCACCGCACAGCCTTCGCCGCGCCGTTCAGGGTGAACCAGCCGTACTCGGTGTGCTCGCCCGACAACGTCATCTCGGCGTCCTCCGCGCCTGGCCGATCACCGAGCCGACGGACGGCGCGGGGGCCATCGCGGCGGGCGCCGCGTCGAGTGGGCGGCCACGGGTTCTGCCCCTGAGTCAGGCCGATGCTGACGAAGCAGGATGATGGCTGCCTGCCGTCGGGTCGCCTTCCCGCGCGGCGCAATCTGCAGCTGCCCCAACGAGAAAGTCTGCTCCGTCGCCTTAGGTCGGAGCTCGACTTGTTCTTTGCGTACTACCAGCACGCGACGCCGCCGCACGTTGCGCACCCTGGCTGTGACCGGTGCTCCGTCAGGCGTCGTCGAAGGATTGGCGGCCGGCGGGGTCTGCGTGCACGTTGCGGAGAGAAGGTTCGGACAAGGCCGCGCGGCGCAGGTGTTCGGCGAGTGCTTCGGCGGCCGCCGATGCGGGGCCTTCCTTGACGGCCCAGGCCAGCAGGTGGTGGCGGTTGGCCCAGGGGTCCTGCAGTTCGCACACGTCGAGGGGCTGGCCGGGGTCGATGGCGCGACGTGGCACGACGGCAAGTCCGACGCCGGCGGCGGCGAGGGAGACGAGGACGCTCAGGTTGGCGACGGTGGTGCGGTGGCGCACCACCGGGGCGTGGGGCCCCAGGTGCTTCTCGATCCAGCGGCGCAGCGAGGAGTCGGCGTCGAGGCCGACGAGCGGGTGTTCGGCAACTTCGCTGTAGGTCAGCGAAGTCCGCCCGGCGAGGATCCCCCCGGCCTGGCCGATCACGACGAGGCAGTCGTCGCCGAGGGGCTCCACCCGCAGGCCGCAGCCGTCGGCCTCGTCGTCGAGGACGACCCCCAGATCGGCCTCTCCGTCGGCCAGCATCCGCACCGTCTGTGGAGTGCGGCTCTCGGCCACGGTGACATCGATGTCCGGGTGGGCGCCGAGGAACGAGATCAGGGCTTGCGGCACGAGCCGGTGCATCGCGGAGCCCCCGCCCAGCAGAACCAGCGGAGCGGCCGGAGACCGGGTGTAGCTCGCGACGGCGTTTTCCAGCCGGACGGTCTGGTCCAGTACGTCGCGCGCGTGGCGGGCCAGGGTCGTCCCCGCGGGCGTGGGCCGCACGCCTCGCCGACCGCGGACCAACAGCGCCACGCCGGCGTGGTGTTCCAGCGAGCGCACCCTGGCGCTGGCCGAGGGCAAGCTCAGATGCATGCGATGCGCGCCCGCCGTGATCGACCCCTCCGTGACGATGTGGAGAAAGAGCCGCAGGTCGTCCAAGTCGTAACGCATGGCCGCAGCCTAAGCCACAGCCTTAGGCTGGGTACGTTGATTCCGCATTGTGGAATCCCTTGTCCGTGGCTGATGCTCGGCAGGTGACCGAGTCTTTCCTCATCCTGCTGGCCGGCGTCGCCGCGGGAGCGTTGAACGCCATCGGGGGCGGAGGAACCTTCGTCGCGCTGCCCGTGCTCGTCGCCGCCGGAATGCCGCCGGTGACGGCCAACGCGGTGGCGCGGATCGCGCTCGCACCCGGCGCCGTGGCCAGCGCGTGGATGTACCGACGCGACCTCACCCCCGTCGGGCCCACGTCCACGAAGAAGCTGACAACGGTCAGCGTGATCGGCAGCGGCGTCGGTGCCGGCCTGGTGCTGGTGCTGCCCGCATCGTCATTCGACGCCGCGGCGCCGTGGCTGCTCGCCTTCGCCACCGTGACCCTCGCCGTCGGCCGCCACGTCTCCAGGGCAGTGAGCAGCGTGCGGGGCCGCTCGGTCGGCATGAGTTCACGAGCGGTCCTGATCGCACAGTTCTTCCTCGCCGTCTATGGCGGATACTTCGGCGGAGCCGTAGGCATCCTGACGGTGGCCCTGTGGAGCATCGGCCTCGGCCTGGACACGGCGGTCAGCAACCCGATGCGCGTCACCCAACTCGCGGCGATCTTTGTCAGCTCGAGTGTGCTGTTCCTCATCGCCTCGAACGCACTGAGCGCCCCGCTCCTGCTCGCCGCCATGCTGGCCGGCGCCGTGGCCGGAGGCTTCGCCGGCGCCTACCTGGCCCGTCGTTTTCCCGCCTGGCTGCTGCGCGGTGTCCTCTTGGGAACCGCCGTGGTCACGACCATCCTGTACTTCCTGCATGCCTGACGGGCAGGTCATCGGCAACGCGCTGAAGGTGTCACCCGAGACTGTGCGAGCGCGCTGTGCAATGTCCTAGACCGGTCACAGCTCTCGCCGATCACATCCGCCTGACGACGGACCTGATCCTGAAGCCCCGGCCGTGGTGATCGGCAGATTCTCTGGTACGGCTGCGAGTATTCCTCCGGGTCAAGCCGCCGGACACCGGCGCGGCACCGGGTTTGCCGTCGCCATCCCCGTGGCGAAGCACCCAGTCGTCGCGTGACCGGTCAGCGGGTGGTCCGTGACGGCCGTGTCCGCGACGTGGCCAGCGTCCACTGTGTACTCCTTCGATCCGGCCTCCGCACCCGGCTCTTCTTCCGCGACCGCGCATCTGTTGCAAATATCGCGTTGTGGTTGCCGACCTTCAGCGCTCAGCCACGGTCGATCTCGTCGGCGTCGGCGCGCGTTCGTCGAGTCAGTGCGCTGCCGACCGAAGATCGCCACAGGAGACCGCCTGGCGGCAGCGAAGATCTTCCTCATCGCGCCAACCCGCGTGCCACAATCGCGGAGATGACCGATCAGGACAGGCCGGCGCCCAGCCGCGCACGACGGATCCCGCTGTTGGCCGGGATCCTGCCGATCCGACGGCGTGCCCTGGGTACCGACGTGCTGGCCGGTGTCACGCTGGCCGCGCTGGCCGTCCCCGAGGTGCTCGGTTACGCCAAGATCGCCGGAATGCCGCCGGTCACCGGCCTGTACACGATGCTCGTGCCGGTGGTGCTGTTCGCGTTGTTCGGCGCGTCCCGGCACCTGGTGGTCGGCGCGGACTCGGCGACCGCAGCGATCCTCGCGGCCGGTCTGGCCACCTTGGCCGTCCCCGCCTCGGCCGCCTACGTCCGGCTCGCCGGCACGGCCGCGTTGCTGGTCGGCGCGATGCTGCTGCTGGCCCGGCTGATCCGGCTCGGCTTCCTGGCCAACTTCCTGTCCCGTACGGTCCTGGTCGGCTTTCTCACCGGCGTCGGCATCCAGGTCGCGGCAGGCCAGCTGCCCGACATGCTCGGCGTGGACGCCGGCGGCGGCCAGACCGTGCCCAAGCTGATCAACCTCGTTCGCGCGCTCGGCCAGACCAATGCCGCGGCCGCGTTGGTGTCCGCGGCGGTAGTCGTCGTGGTCGTCGGAGTCCGCCTCGTGGCGAAGAAAGTGCCGGGCGGGTTGATCGCCGTCATCGGCGCGATCGTGGTCAGCGAGCTCGTCGACCTGTCCGCGCACGGGGTCGCCGTCCTGGGCTCGGTTCCGCAGGGCATCCCACACGTCACGCTGCCCGCCTTCGACCTGCACGACATGTCCGCGTTGCTGGGCACCGCGGTGTCGATGTTCGTGGTGATCCTCGCGCAGAGTTCCGCGACCTCGCGCGCCTACGCCGCCCGCTACGAGGAAACCGTCGACGAGGACGCCGACCTGGTCGGCCTCGGCACGGCGAACGTGGCCGCGGCGTTCACCGGCACCTTCGTCGTCAACGGCAGCCCCACCAAGACGCAGATCGTGGACGGCGCGGGCGGGCGCAGCCAGATCGCTCCCCTGGCCGCCGGGGTGATCGCCGTGGTGGTGCTCGTTTTCCTGACCGGTCCGCTGGGCGCGCTGCCTCTGGCGGCGCTGGCAGCCGTGGTGTTCCTGATCGGCGTCGACCTGATCGACATCGCCGGGATGCGCCGCATCTTCCGGGTTCGGCGCGCGGAATTCGTGGTGGCTTTGCTGACCGCGGCCGCCGTGGTTTTCACCGGCGTCGAGCAGGGCGTCGTGCTGGCCATCATCGTGTCCGTCGTCGATCACCTGCGGCACAGCTACCGCCCGCACAGCGGCGTTCTGGTCAAATCTCCGGCAGGTCACTGGCAACCCGAGCCTGTCACGCCCGGCCGCCGCACCACCGAAGGCATGATCGTCTACCGCTTCGGCAGCAGCCTGTATTTCGCCAACGCCATGCGATTGGGCACCGACGTGGCCACCCTGCTCACCGACGGCCGCACCGTGACCTGGTTCTGTCTTGACTGCGCTGCCGTCGGCGACGTCGACTACACCTCGGCAGGCGTTCTGTCCACGGTCGCCAAACGCCTGGGCACGCACGGCACCCGTCTCGTGCTCTCCGGCGTCCTGCCCGAGGTCCGCACGCAACTGGACCGCTACGGACTGACCCGGACGATCGGCGCGGACAGCTACTTCGACACCGCGGGCGCGGCTCTGGACGCGTTCGACAATCGAAAGGCCTGACACATGACCACCGTGACCTGGCTCGACGAACCCCAGCACCACGACTACCCCGCTGCCGCCTCGTACCTCGCCCTGATCGCAGGCACCGACCTCGTCGACCACCTCATCGAAGAGCTGAAGGACGGCCGCAACGCCGCCTTCTTCAAGGCCAAGGACATCCTGCGCGCCGCGGGCCTGGCACTGCTACCGGTCGACAACCCGCACGTGAGCTCCGACCTGCGCAAGATCCACGACCGCAAGGATCTCTCGCCGATCCTGCTGGTGCGCGGCGACCTGCGCCTCGGCATCGCTTTGGAGATCGCTGACGGCTACCACCGGGTGTGCGCGAGTTACCACACGGACGAGAACACCGACATTCCCTGCCGAATAGCGTCGGCCGCCTGAGCGCGAGTCACGAGGCGGGTGATCAGGGCCGGGCGACCTCCGCCGGGCATCAACTCGGGCACGTCCGCGCACGGGTGCGGGTCCACGGACGCGGGTGGGCCGGCAGGTCAGCCTCGATGCGACTTCCGGCGTAGCAGCTACGCCGGAAGTCGCATCCAGGCCGGCCGGAAATCGGCCCTGCGGGCGTCGGCCGGAAGCCGGTGCGCGGCCTAGATTTCGCTCCGCTCAGTATGCGGAACGGAACGAGGCGGCATGATCGAAGCAGGGGCAGTGTCCAAACGGTACGGCGAGAAGGTGGCCGTGGACGACTTGACCTTCACGGTGAGGCCCGGTGCGGTGACCGGTTTCCTCGGCCCGAACGGCGCCGGGAAGTCCACCACGATCCGGATGATCATGGGTCTCGACGCGCCGACGTCCGGCACGGTCACGGTCAACGGCAAGCGCTACGACCGGCACGTCGCGCCACTGCGGGAGGTCGGCGCGCTGCTGGAGGCGAAGGCCGTCCACACGGGACGGTCGGCCTACAACCACTTGCTCGCGCTCGCCCTGACCACCGGCATTCCCCGCCGGCGCGTCGACGAGGTGATCGGGCTGGTCGGCCTCGCCGACGTGGCAGGCAAGCGCGTCGGTGGCTTCTCCCTCGGCATGGGCCAGCGTCTCGGGGTCGCCGCCGCACTGCTCGGTGACCCGGCCACCCTCGTGCTCGACGAGCCGGTCAACGGACTCGACCCGCAGGGCATTCTCTGGATCCGCAAGCTGCTGCGCGAGCTGGCCGCCGAGGGCCGGACGGTTCTGGTGTCCTCCCACCTGCTCAGCGAAATGGCGCTCACGGCGGAACACCTGATCGTGATCGGCAAGGGGCGCCTGATCGCCGAGACGTCGGTGAGCGAGTTCATCGGCCGGGCCTCCGGGAACGCGGTGCGAGTGCGAACCGCCCGGGCGGCCGACCTGCGCGACCTGCTGACCGGTCCCGACGTGTCCGTCACCAGCGTGGAACCGGACCTGCTCGAGGTCAGTGGCCGCAGCAGTGCCGAGATCGGCCGGATCGCCTGCGACGGCTCCATCCCGCTCGAGGAGCTGGTGCCGGTCCAGGCTTCGCTCGAGGAAGCGTTCATGGAGCTCACCGACGACGCCCTGGAGTACCGGGTCGTCGAGGCCGCACAGGAAAGGCGCGTGTCATGACCACGACGATCCCCGTCACCCCCCAAGCGGGCGCGCCGAAGGCCGCGGCCCTGCCCCGGCTGAAGGTGACTCTGGCCGGCGTCCTGCGGTCGGAGTGGCTGAAGTTCCGGTCGCTGCGCTCGTCACCGATCGCCGTTGCAGTCACCATCGTCGGGATGGTTGCCCTGGGCTGGATCTTTTCCGCGGCCGACGCGTCGCGCTGGCCGGAGATGCGGCCGCAGGCCAAGTTGCACTTCGACCCCACGGACGTGAGCCTGCGCGGCTACGTGCTGGCCCAGCTGGTGCTGGGCGTGCTCGGAGTGCTGATCGTCTCCGGCGAGTACGGCACCGGGATGATCCGGGCCACCTTCTCCGCCGTACCGACCAGGCTTCCGGTGTTCTGGGCGAAGGCCGGCATGTTCGCCGTCGTGGCCTTCGTGGTCGGCACGGTCAGCTCGTTCGCCGCGTTCCTGGGCGGCCAGGCGTTCCTCAGCTCCCAGCACATCGAGACCTCGCTGTCGGCACCGGGCGTGTTCCGCGCCGTCTTCGGCGTCGGCCTGTACCTGACCTTGGTCGGGCTGCTCGGGGTCGCGCTCGGCTGGCTGATCCGTCACACGGCCGGTGCCATCGCAACGCTGTTCGGGCTCCTTCTCGTGCTGCCGGGCATCGCGGAGGCGCTGCCGGACAGCTGGGCCCCGCACGTCGTGCCCTATCTGCCGAGCAACGCCGGCCAGGCCCTGCTGGCCGTCCGGCCCGACAGCACGATGCTCGCACCGTGGACCGGTTTCGCCGTGTTCTGCGGATATGTCGCGGTCGCGTTGGTGCTGGCCGGGGTGCTGCTCAAGCGCCGCGACGCCTGAGCCGACGCGCCAGGGGATGATGGACCGATGACCGACGCAGCCGCCGCGTGGCCCGTGTCCGAACACGGACTGCTCTCCAGCCTGCCCGGCGCCGAGCAGCTGCGGGCGTGGGCCGGGCGCCACCCGATGGCCGTCGACGTGCTGCTGGCCGTGGTCTTGCTCCCGCTCGCGGTGTTGACCGAGCACCGGGGCGTGCATCCCGAACTGCGGCCACCGCTCGTCGCCGTCGGCGTGCTGATGACGGCGACGCTGGCGTTCCGCCGCCGCTACCCGCTGACCGTGCTCGCCGCGGTCAGCGGGCTGTCGATGGTCGAGGGCGCGCTCGGGCCGGCGTTCCCGCCGGTGGTGGTCACCGTGCTCGTGGCGGTCTACACCGTGGGCGCCTACGCCGACCGCCGGCGCGCCCGGTTCGCGTTGCTCGTGCTCGCTGTCCTGATTGCGTTCGAGGTGGCGGGCCGCGACGAGCCCGCCGAGACCGTCGCGCGGTTCGTGTTCGTGTCCGCGGTTGTCGTCGCGGCGTTCGTCCTCGGGGTCAACATCCGGACCCGGCGCGCCTACCTGGCCTTTCTGCAGGATCGCGCGATCCGTGCGGAACGCGAGCGCGACCAGCAGTCGCAGATCGCGGCGGCGAAGGAACGGGCGACGATCGCCCGGGAGATGCACGACATCGTCGCGCACAACCTCTCGGTGATGGTCGCCCTCGCCGACGGCGCGGCCTTCGCCGCGCGCACGGATGCCGGCGACGCGGAGACCGCCTCCCGCCTGGTCGCGGCGACCGGCCGGCAGGCACTGGAAGAGATGCACCGGCTGCTGGGCGTGCTGCGCGGCCGGGGCGAGGAGAGCCCCCGCGCACCGCAACCCGGCATCGCCCAGATCGACGAGCTCGTCGACCAGGTCCGGGTGGCGGGCCTGCCGACGTCCTGGACGGTGACCGGAAAGCCGTTCCCCCTCACGCCCACGGCGGAACTGGCCCTCTACCGGGTCTCGCAGGAGGCGCTGACGAACGTGCTCAAGCACGCGTCCGGCCCGTCGGAAGCACGCCTGCACCTGACCTACGCCGAACCGTCCGTGATCCTCGAAGTCGTCGACGACGGGACCGGCACGAAGCCCGGGCCGGACACGCCGGCCCCGGGTCACGGACTCAGCGGCATGCGGGAGCGCGTCGCGGTGTTCGGCGGCGAAGTCGTGGCCGGACCCCGTGTCGCCGGGGGCTGGCGGGTCGCCGCCCGTCTCGACACCGGTCACACTGCCGCCGAGGTGACCCCGTGATCAGGATCCTGCTGGCCGACGACGAAGCCCTGCTGCGGCTGGGTTTCCGGCTGGTGCTCGACTCCCAGCCGGACATGACAGTCGTCGGCGAAGCGGCAGACGGCGCCGCCGCGGTACGCCGCACCGCCGAACTCGACCCGGACGTCGTCGTGATGGACGTCCGGATGCCGGGCGTCGACGGGATCGACGCGACGCGCCAGATCGTGCAGGACCATCCCCGCTCCCGCGTCCTCATCCTGACCACCTTCGACATCGACGAGTACGCCTTTCCCGGGCTCAAGGCCGGCGCCAGTGGGTTCCTGCTCAAGAACGTCCCGCCCGAAGACCTGCTGTCCGCCATCCGCGCGGTCGCCAGCGGCGACGCGGTGGTCGCGCCGACCGTGACCCGCCGCCTGCTCGACGCGGTGTCCGACCGGATCCCCGAACCGAACGAGGACGGCCGGAACCCCCGTGCGGTCACGCAGCGCGGGCTGGACCGGCTCACCGACCGCGAACGGGAAGTGCTGACCAAGCTCGCCCGCGGCCTCTCCAACGCGGAGATCGCGGAGGAGCTGGTGCTGTCCGAGGCCACCGTCAAGACGCACGTCGGTCGCATCCTGAACAAGCTGGAACTCCGCGACCGCGTCCAGGCGGTCGTGCTCGCCTACGAGGTCGGCCTGGTGCGTCCCGCCTGAGCACGGCCCCACACCCGTAAATGTGAATGGGACGAAACAACGGGCGCATCTCCGGACGATTTTACTGGACGCTAACCGCGTCCCGTCCGGTCCTTAATCGGGTTTCCCCTAGCGCCTGACGGGCCATGAAGCGATACTGCATTTCGCGACCAGTTTTTCCCGGCGTGATTCCTTCAGGTCGCGCAGATCTCCGCCGCGGCGGCGAACCGACTCGAAAGAGCCCATGACCGCACACAGCTCGCTCGCACCGAACCAACGGCTTCTCAACAAGGTTCCCGAAGTCACCCTGTATTTCTGGATCGTCAAGATCCTCTGCACCACGGTCGGTGAATCCGGGCCGACTTCTTGAACGTGAACCTGAACTTCGGCCTCACCGGAGTCTCCCTCGTCACGGGCGCCCTCCTGGTCGTCGCCCTGGTGCTCCAGTTCAACGCGAAGCAGTACGTGCCGGGCAAGTACTGGCTGACGGTGGCCCTGGTGAGTGTCTTCGGCACGTTGGTCACCGACAACCTGACCGACAGCATCGGCGTACCGCTGGAAGCCAGCACCCTCGTGTTCGGCGCGTTGCTCGCCATCACTTTCCTGGCGTGGTACGCCACCGAGAAAACGTTGTCCATCCATTCCATTGTCACTCGGCACCGCGAGGCCTTCTACTGGCTCGCGATTCTCTTCACTTTCGCGCTCGGCACGGCGACCGGCGACCTCATGGCCGAAGTACTCGGCCTCGGCTACCTGGTGACCGGAGCGATCGTCGCGGCCCTGATCGCGGTCCTCTCGATCGGATGGCGATTCGGGCTCCACCCGGTCCTGGCGTTCTGGTTCATCTACATCCTGACCCGCCCGCTGGGAGCGTCGATCGGCGACTACCTCTCCCAGTCGCCCGGCCAGGGTGGTCTGGGCCTCGGAACGACGCTGACGAGCGCCATCTTCGTGGCCGGCATCATCGCCGTCGTCCTCTACTTGTCCGTGACGAAGACCGACGTCACTCCCCGCGACGCAGCCGCTGACCCGGCCACGGCGAGGACCCGAGGTGGCCTGTGGCAGACCGTCGTGGTCGTCGCCCTCGTCCTCGTCGCCTCGGGAATCGGGTACTCGGTGCGAAAGTCCGCACTCCAGGACGACACGCCCGCACCGGTCGCCGGACAGCCGGCATCCTCAGGCGGCCGGACAACGCACCTCACTCCCCTGGGCGACCTCTCGGAGTTCCGGACCGTCACCCAGGACACTCTGCAGCGGTTGAACACCGGCGACCAATCCGGCGCGACTTCCCGCGTCGACGACCTGGAAACCGGCTGGGACAACGCCGAAGCCCGCCTCAAACCCCGGGACGAAGCCACCTGGACCGCCATCGACGGCAAGATCGACACCGTGCTCCGCCGGCTTCGGGCGACAAGTCCGGACCCGAACGCCGAGAAATCCGCGCTCACGGCATTGCTGTCCACGCTCGGATGATCCGGCACCTGTGACGCCGAGAGTCAATCCTGAAACCGGATGATCTTCTTGACCGCCGTTTTGATCTCCCGTTCGACCCGGGTGACCGGAAGCCGCTCGAAGCGGAACTCCGGAGCCACAATGCGGCGCGCGCCGAAACGTTCCTTGAACTGGCCGAGCGTTCCGGTGCCGGATTCGCCGAGGTAGTAGTAGCGGCACCCGGCCTCGCACGCGTCCTGGATCGCCCGCGCCTGCAGCAAGTCGGTGGCCCGGTAGTCCTTCAGCCGTTCGTCCATGACCCCGCGGAAGTCATGTGCGTTGGAGCCCCGCACCACCAGGCACGCCGCGGCGGGCCGGCCGTCGGCGCGGGCGATCCACACCTGGAAGCGCTCGCCGAGGCGACGGGCGATCGCCTCGAATTTCTCGCGCGGATCCCGCCGGTGCAACCGTCGCCTCGCGAGCCACGTCGGCTCGTGCTGCCGGCGAGCCCACCGCAGGACGCCGCGTTCCATCAGCTCGTAGAACTCCGAAACGAACTCGGCTCCGGTGCCGTGTTCCACCGTGACGCCCTTGCGCTCCGCGGTCCGGACACCACGCCGGGAGGTCTTGGCGAAACGCCGCGCCCACACCTCGTCCCATCCGCCCTGCAGGTCGAGCAGGTGCACGTGGTGCTGGTGGACCACGGCCCGCGGGTGGTGCGCGTCGCGCCACATGCCCACCTCGAGCGGGCCCGGCGACACGGATTGGACCACAACGCGCCGCGCCGCCAGGTCCCTCAGCACGGCGTTGACCTCGCCGGCTTGTGTGCCACCCACCGCGAGGAGCCCCCCGAGCCCGCACGCCGGTGGATTGGACTCCTCCGCCGTGAGCAACCTGGTCGCCAACGGACGTCGAAGCATCGGCAGGATGAGCGTGCGCCCCTCGGCCGTTTCGTACAGCCTGCTCACGTCCCGCAACTGGTGAGCTTCGCACATCGCGTCGGCCCATTCCGGTGATTGACTTTCCAACGCGTACGGATCACCGTGCATGATCGTCGCCCACGCTTCCCGAGGAGCAGGGCTGATCACCTTCACCAAACCGTTCACGGCCGGAACGTCCACCTGCTGGTCCGACCAAATTTTCACACGTTGCCTATGCATCAAGCGGCCCCGTTCGCTCCTCGCCCACGACCTTTGCCGGCACGTGGCGTACCTGGTAATTCGTCCGGTTCACCGCAAGGGTTACACAAGATCGTTGAATATTTCCTCCACAAAGGTCCGTCCGATCCGGACTTTCGCTGTAACGGCCGGAACCGGAAGAGCGAATGCCGGGTAATGAAGAATTCCGTTGATAAACGCATCGAACATCAAGTTGGGCGGCTCATCGATGAGGCATTCGGACGACAGGAAACCGACCTTCGACAGTGACCTGCTCGTCGTGGCCGACCTGCTCTCCGACCTGACCGAGATCGCGCACCGGCTGATCGATCGCGTGGCCGGACAGGACATTCTCGACACCTACCTGCTCGCTGCGGCCGCGGTGCAGATCGTGGAAGACCACCTCCAACGGGACACCCTCGCCCTGCGTCGCGCCGGCGAGTACTTTCGCGAGCGGAACACAGCCACGGTGGTTCCCGATCTGCTGGGCCGGGTCGCCGCTGCCGGCGAAATGGCGAGATCCTCACGCGCCGGCGAGCGAGAGGCCGTGCGCTGGCGCGACGCCGCCGCGAGGTTGCGCGACGCGGCCGCCCTGCAGGTGGTCACCGACACACCCGAGGGCGAATTCGAATCGTGGGCGAGCGCAGCTGTCCGCCTGCGGGCCTCGCTCGCTTCGCTGGACCGCCACCTCACCAGCGCGATCCTCCGGATCCCGTCGTGTTTCCGGAGTTTCGATCAGGAGCCGGCCGACATGGTCGCACTCGCGACGCGGTTGCGGCTGCGGTATCCGGACCGCGGACGGCCCGTCGTCGTCCTGGGGGTGCGCACTTCAGGCAACTACCTCGCCCCGCTCGTCGCCGCCGCATTGCGCGACGCCGGCTACGGAGAGGTCCACGCCGATTCGGTACGACCGGGCCACCGGCTCCGGCCGCGGTTGCGCGCGCTGCTGCGGTCGGCCGCCCAGCGCGGAGGCAGGATCGCCGTGGTCGACGATCCGCCCGAGACCGGACAGTCCATCGCCGACGTCGCGGCCGCCGTCTGCCGGGCCGGAGTCCCCGAAAGCGCTGTCACACTGCTGCTCCCGCTGTTCGCCGACACCCCGCCGGCCACTTTGGGCAGTTACGACTCGATCACCTTGCCCTATCGCGACTGGGCAATCCACGACCGGCTCGAGACCGAGGCCGTGGTGCGGTCGCTGTCCGCGCTCCTGGGCCGGCCCGTTCGTTCGGTCAGCCGGGTGCCGAACACCGGAGTATCCCGGGGGCGGGAGCACGCCCGCGCAGTGTTCGACGTCGGGTTGCCTGACGGAGAATCCCGGCGCATCGTGGCCGCCGGGGCCGGCCTGGGGTTTTTCGGGAGGCATTCGCTCGCCGTCGCACACGCGGTGTCCCAGCACTTGCCGCACAATTACGGCTTCATCGACGGCATCGTGTTCCGTGACTGGCTGCCGGCCGAGCAGAAGCTCCGGCACGCGGACGCCACCGACGCGGAACGGCTGGCCGGCTACGTCCGCGACCGGGCGGCCGCCATGCCCGCCGGAGCCGATCACGCCGCCGGGCTGGTCGGCCGGCAACCGGTGTGGGAGGCGGCGAGCCGTGTGGTGGAGCGCAACTACGGCCGCGCCGGCGTGGTGCTGCGGCCCGTCCTGCTCGATCCTCTGATCCGCCGTCTGTGCGAGGTGGCCGAGCCCTCCGTGGTCGACGGTGCGACCGGTCTCGGCCACTGGTTTCGCGGCACCGCAGGACTGTACAAAGTGGACGCGGATGTCCGCGACTTCGCCAACACCGATCTGGCCTGCTACGACCCGGTGTACGACCTGGCCGGAATCGACCCGGGGAGCACCGACCCCGCGTTCGCGCAGTCGCTGCGCCGGGCGCTGCCGTGCGACCCGGAACGGTTCCTGCTCTATGAACTCGTGCACCTGTGGAACCGTGAACGCCAGGGCCACCCCGTCCACCGCGCCGGCGCGCGAGCCGTCCAGCACTACCTGCGGGAAGTGCTGCTGGCCGGAGTGCAGGCCACTTCGGACGGTGCGGTGTGCGCGCTGGACGTGGACGGAGTGCTCGAATCGGACGCACTCGGGTTTGCCATGGCCACCCCGACCGCCGCACTCAGCCTGCGCGCGCTGCTCGCCCACGGCTTCCGGCCCGTCCTGGTCACCGGCCGCAGCTTGGACGAGCTCCGCGAGCGGTGCACCGCCTACGGACTGGCGGGAGGTGTCGCCGAATACGGGTCGGTGATCTTCCACGAAGGTGCTGCCCACGATCTCGTTCCCGCAAAGGGAGCCGAGGCACTCGACCGGGTACGGGATGCGTTGGCAGCCCGGACCGACGTCGTCGTGGATCGCGATTACCAGCGCATCGTCCGTGCCTACCGGCTCGGCTCCGACGGGGTCCGGCTCGCCCTCCCCGACGCGGTGGTCGAGCGCGTGCTGGACCACCTGGGACCGGCGACCGCGCACATCCGCACGATCGTGGGCAATGGCCAGACCGATTTCGTCGCCGCGGCGGTGGACAAGGGCACCGGTCTGGACGCGCTCACGGCCCGGCTCGGGGTCGACTCGGTGTCGTGGGCGGTCGGGGACACCGCGGCGGACCTGCCGATGTTGCGAGCGGCGAGGCTCGCCTACGCGCCCGGCAACGCGGACGCGCGAGTGCGCGCGTCCCAGGTGCCGGTGCTGCGGCGCCAGTACGCGGCAGGGGTCGCGCAGGCTGTGGCGTTGCTGATCGGTCACCGTCCCGGCACCTGCGGAACGTGCCGGCCGCCGGCCCCCACCGCACGGACGCGGACGTTGCTCACCCTGCTGGACGCTTCGAACGCGGGCGCGCGAGGGCTGCCCGCGGCGGTTGCCCGGTGCCTGGCGAGAGCGGCGGTGCGCACGCGATGACGACTGCGGTGCGAGGACAGCCGGAGCGAGCGACGCCCCCGGGCAGGGCGTTTCCCCGGCGCTCCTTGTACGGCCACGGATACGCGCTGGTCCTGAGTTCGGCGCTGACGGCCGGGATCGGCCTGGTGTTCTGGATCGTGGCCGCGCGCAGCTACGACCAGGCTGTGCTCGGCCTCAATTCCGCGCTGGTCTACGCGATCATGTTCCTGGCCGGGGTGGCGCAGCTGAACCTGATGAACGTGCTCATCCGGTTCGTCCCGGTGGCCGGGCCTCGGGCGCGCCGGTTGGTGGCGATGGCCTACCTGGTCGGCGGCGGGCTGGCGGGCCTGGCCGGTCTGGTGTTCGCGCTCGGCGTCCGCTGGTGGTCGCCGGACCTGGCGGGCCTCCTGCACGGTCCCGTCGCGGTCGCCGGGTGCGCGGGCGCCTGCGCGGTGTGGGCGCTTTTCGTGATGCAGGACGGAGTGCTGACCGCCGTCGGCCGGGCCAGGGTGGTCCCGGTCGAGAACCTGGTGTTCTCCCTGGTGAAGCTGGGATTGCTCGCCGGTCTCGCGGCGACCTTGCCCACCGGCGGGATCACCGTGTCGTGGATGGCCGCCACGGGGTTGGTCGTACTCGTCACCACCGGATACCTGTTCCTGCGCGCACTGCCCGTGCACGAGGCCGCGGCGACCACCGGCGAACAGATTTCGCCGCGGGCGATTGCCGGATACCTGGGTGGCGACTTCCTCGGTGCGACGTGCTGGCTCGCCTGCACCCAGCTGTTGCCGGTGCTGGTGCTCGGCACGCTCGGCGCGCGGCCGACCGCGACGTTCGCCGTGGCGTGGACGATCGCCTACACGCTCTACCTCGTCCCCGCGGCGATGGGGCAGTCGCTGGTGGCGCACATGGCGCTCGATCCCGAGCACGCGGCGGCGGCCCGGGCGGGGGTCGAGCGACGCTCGCTGATCGTGCTCCTGCCTGCGGTCGTCGTGCTCGTCCTGGCAGCGCCCTGGGTGCTGCGGCTGCTGGGCCCCGACTACGCCGATGCCGGCCGTTGGGTCCTGCCCCTGATGGCGGCGTCGGCGTTGCCCAACGTCGTCGTCGCCGCCGCGGTGAGCCAGGCCCGAGCGCTCCGGCGGACCGGCGTCGTGGCCACGCTCCTCGGGAGCCTTTCGGTGCTCGTGGTGAGCCTGGCCGTGGTGCTGATGCCGGTTTTCGACATCGCCGGGGTCGGGCTGGCCCTGCTGGCCGGGCAAGCCGCCGTCGCGGGCGTGATCCTGTGGCTGCGGGCCGACTGGGCGCCGCGGCCCGTTGTCGGCCCGCTCGCGGGCGTACGCAGCTGGGGCCTCTTGCGCCGGATCGCCCCCACCGCGCTCAGGAGCCGTTCGTGGCACCTCCAGCACCGGTTGCGCGGCCGGTCCGACTCCGCGGTCGCGACCGTCGGCCCCGACGACCGCGGCTCCGCGCTGTTGAAGGTCGCCGACACCGAAGAAGGACGAGAAGCGCTCCTGCACGAGGTGAGGGCGCTGCTGCACCTGTGCGAAGACCGCCGGCTGGACGGCTGGCGGCACCTGGTGCCGGCCGTGTACGACGTGGGGAACGCGCTGGGTGCCTCCTACAGCCTGCAAGAACTGCTGCCCGGTACGGACGCGCGCGCCCGCGTGGCCGATCCGGTGGGTCGGGCCCGGTTCACCACCGCGGCCCTCAGCACCATCGGCGAATTGCACCGGCGCACCGCGGGCCTGGCCCGGGTCGACGGCCGCCTGCTCCGACAGCACGTCATCGCCCCGGCGGCACTGGTTCGGGCGGAGGTTCCGCCTCGGGAGGCAGCCGTGGTCGATCGGGTCGTCGCCGAGCTCTCGGCCGGATTGCACGACCGGCGACTGCCCGTGGGATGGGTCCACGGAGACTTCAGCGCCGACAACGTGCTCGTCGACGCCGACGACCACATCACCGGCATTGTCGACTGGGGGCAGGCCATCAGCGGCGGGCTCGTCGCTGTCGACGTGGCAAGCCTCGTGCTGGCCACCGACATGGCGGTGACCGGGCAGGAACTCGGCGCCGTGGTCACCACCTGGCTCGCTCCGGGCTCGGCGCCCGCGCTGGCAGAGGTGTTGCGGGACCGGAGCACGCTGGGCGGCGATCCGGTACCCGTTCGCACGCTCGTGCTGCTGGGGTGGCTGCACATGGTCTCGGCCAATCTCGCCAAGTCGTCGCGCTACGGCGCGAACCCGATCTGGTTGCGCCGCAACCTCGTCTCGGTCCTGCGCGCGCTGCCGCGGGAGGTCCCGTGAGCGGCGGTTCCGCGTTCGGCACCTCGGCGAGCCGGCGAGCCGGCCGCAACTCCGAGCAGACGATGGTCCGCGACGGCGCGTCGCTGGTCGTCGGCGCGGTGCTGACTTCGCTCGTCGGTGTCGCGGCCTGGGTCGTGGCGGCCCGTCTGCTGCCCCAGGAGCAGGTCGGGCACGCCTCCGCGTTCGTCTCCGGGTTCCTCCTGGTGGCCGGCCTCGGCGATCTGGGGCTGGGCGCCGCCCTGATGCGCTGGGTTCCCCGTGCGGGCGTGCGCCGCACCGGGCTCATCGTCCGCTGCTACGGCCTGGTGCTTGCCGGTTCCGTGCTGGCGGCGTGCGCCGTGCTGCTGCTGCCCACCGGCGACGAGATCACCGAGAGCCTGCCCCGGTTCAGCGCGGTCGCGTTCCTGTTCGCGGCCGTGGCCTGGGCACTGTTCCAGTTCCAGGACGCCGTGCTGGTCTCGTTGGGCCGGGCCCGCTGGGTGCCCTACGAGAACGCCACGATCGGCCTCGCGCGCGTCGGCATCCTGGCGCTCGCCGGGCCCGCGTTCGGCGCGACCGGCATCCTCCTGTCGTGGATCGCTCCCGCCGTCGCGGGGGTGCTGGTGATCTCCCTCGTGTTGTACCGGGTGCTCACCCGTGACCCGGAACCCGCAGTGGCGCAGCGGACACCGCTGCTCCCGGACCGGCGGGAGGTCGTGCGGCTGCTCGCGCCGACGTACCCGGCGAAGGTGACCGGCGGCTTGCTGACCGACCTCGTGCCGTTGCTGGTGATCGGGCGGTTCGGCCCCGAGACGGGCGCGGTCTTCTTCCTGGTGTGGATGGCCGGGAACACCGTGGATTACGCCGCGATCAGCTTTTCCCAGTCGATCATCGTGCGGATCGCGCACGAACCCCACCGCACCCGGGAGCTCTTCGGAATCGGATGCCGCAAGCTCGCGATGGTGTTCGTCCCCGCGCTGCTGCTCGCGGTCGCGCTCGCGCATCCGCTGCTGTCGGTGTTCGGACAGGCGTACGCCGACCAGGGCGCCTGGCTGCTGCGCTTGGTCATGCTCGGATGCCTGCCGAGGCTCGTCATCACCCTCGTGGTCGCGGCCGGGATCGCCCACGGGCGTGGGCCGATGGTCGCGGGGTTGGAAGCCGGCAGCGCGCTCGGGGTGATCGGCGTGGTCGCCGTCGTGCCCATAACGCACATGAACCTGGTCGGGGTGGGCTTCCTCCTGGTGCAATGCCTGGTCGCCGTCTGCGCGCTCGGTGTGCTGTGGCGATGGCGGAATCGAGCGACGAGATCGAGAGAGGCGCTCACGTGACGGCCTGCAGCCGCGTGATGGCGGTGGGACTGTTCCTCGCGGCGACGCTCACGGCCGCCGCGTGTGCGCCGTCCACACCGGACGGTCTGCGAAAGCCGACGCCGACGACGGCACCCGCCGAGAGCACCACGGTGAACTCGGCAGTGCCGCGACCCAGTCACGTGGTCGTGGTGATCTTGGAGAACCACGGGACCGAACAGGTGTCGGGCAACAGCCAAGCCCCGTATCTCAACGAGCTCGCCGCCGCGGGCGCCCGCTTCACCGATGCCACCGCCATCACCCATCCGAGCCAGCCGAACTACCTCGCGCTGTTCTCCGGCGATCCGCAGGGCGTCACCGACGACTCCTGCCCGCACACGTTCAGCGGTCCGAACTTGGCCCGCCAGCTGATCGACGCGGGTTACCGCTTCGGGGCGTTCGCCGAAGATCTTCCCGGTCCCGGATACCCCGGCTGCCGCTTCGGCGGCTACGTGCGCTGGCACGCGCCCTGGGTGGACTTCACCACGGTTCCGGCCGTGGTGAACCAGCCGTTCACCGCGTTCGGACCGAACTACACCCGGCTGCCGACTTTGTCGTTCGTGATCCCCGACATGTGCCATACCATGCACGACTGCGACATCACCACCGGCGATTCCTGGCTGCGGGCCCACCTGGGTGACTACGCAAATTGGGCCGCCACACACAACAGCCTGCTCGTGGTGACGTTCGACGAAGCCGAAGACGCCTCGGCGACGAACGGGATACCGCTGAGCCTGACCGGCCCCATGATCCGGCCGGGCACCTACGCGGAGCCGGTCGACCACTACCGGTTGCTCCGCACGATCGAAGCCATGTACGACTTGCCCGCACTGGGAAACGCCGCAGACGCGAAACCGATCACCGATGTCTGGCGCACCTGACCCGGGGAACGGCCGCGGCGACCCCCGCGACCGTTCTCAGGGAAACCGGAAACCGGCGATCCCCGAAGCCGGTGGCTCTCTCGCCACGGCACGCCGGCGCGCACTCGCGCTCGCCGGGCCGCTGACCCGTCCCATCGGGTCGCTGATCGCCGTCCGCACGCAGGCACCGGAAGTGGTGCTGACCTTCGACGACGGGCCCGAGCCCGGCGGCACCGACCGCGTGCTCTCGGCGTTGTCGGATCACGCCGCCACCGCCACGTTCTTCGTGCTCGTCGACCGCGCCCGACGGCATCGCGCATTGGTGCGGGAAGTGCTTGCCGCCGGGCACGAGATCGGCCTGCACGGAATGGACCACCGAAGGCTCTCGCGGCTACCGTCCGCCACCGTGCGCACACTGCTCGCCTCCGCCACGGCACAGCTGGAGGATCTCCTGGGCACGCCGATCCGCTGGTTCCGACCTCCCTACGGTGCGCAGACCCCGGCGGTGTGGCGCGCGGCGCGCCGGCAGGGACTCACCTCCGTCCTCTGGGGTCCCTGCGCCTGGGACTGGCTCGACCGGCCGCCCGAACTGCTTGCCGCGCAGGCCTTGCGCGGACTCGGGCGCGGTGCCGTACTGCTGGCCCACGACGGCCACGCGGGACCGGAAGACGGTGCGGACGACGGTCCGCGGCCCGGGTTCGACCGCGGCGACCTCGTCCGGCGCGTGCTGACCGGCCTCGACGAACGCGGGCTGCGAGGACGATCGCTGTCCGACGCCCTGGCGACGGGCGAAGCCCGGACCGTGCCGTGGTTCCTCCGATGAACCGCGCCCGGATAGCCGGCGCGGTCGCGGTTCTGCTCGCCGCGGTGCTGACCGGCTGCTCTCCTTCGTCCGGCAACGCGGCGCCGGTGCCCGTCGTGGGCGTCACCCACACCCAGGACAGCGCGGACGACTACCCGGCGGCGCAAATGGCCGCCGCGACGACGACCCTCGCCCGGCATCCGATGGTGCAGAACCAGTACCTGATGGGGTGGGGTGCGGACAACCCGGAACCCGCGCCGGGCGTGTTCGACTGGTCCTCTTTGGACCAGCGGATGGACCTCATCGGACAAACCCGCGGGATACCCGTGCTCACCCTCGCCGGCGCCCCGGATTGGATGAAGGGCGGTTCGCCCGGCACCACGGACTGGAGCCGGCTGAACACCGCGCCCACCCGGGCGCACTACCGGGACTTCGCGGCACTCGCCGCGGCCGCGGCGGCCCGCTACCCGCAGGTGCGGTACTTCCAGGTGTGGAGCGAGCTGAAAGGCCTGTACGACGAAGCCGCGAACCGATGGGACTACGAGGGCTACACCGAGCTGTACAACGCGGTCTACGACGCCGTGAAAAAGGTGCGCCCGGATGCTCTGGTCGGCGGTCCCTACGTGGTTCTCGACACCTGGTCAGCAGCGGGAACTCCGGCGCCCTCGGCTCTGTCCGGCCCGTGGGGCGTGGTCGACCAGCGCGCGCTCGACGTGATCGACTACTGGAACACGCACAAGCACGGCGCCGATTTCCTCGTCGTCGACGGGTCCAGCGGCACCCGGGACGCCGGTCTGACCACCGACGTGTTCCGCGCGACGGCGATGTTCGACACCGTCAGCACCTGGCTTCGCGCCCGGGTCGGGCTTCCGGTGTGGTGGTCGGAGTTCTACCCCACACAGCCCGGCGGACCGGCCTGGTCGCCGGAAAGCCCTGCCGCGGCCGCATTGACCGTGGCCGCGGTCGCCCAGGCGCTGCGCGGCGGGGCCGACCGGATGTTGCTGTGGCAGCCGCAAGCCTCTGCCGACCTGCCCAGCGCAGCGCTGTGGACCACGCCCACCGCGAGCACCAACGCCGAGCCACTGCCCCTCGCCGTGCCCTGGACCTGGCTCGCAGCCAATGTCAACACCCGCACCACGATCTCTTATTCACCGGCCGGCACGATTCTGGAGATCACCGCGGAACGGGAAGTGCTCACGATCAACCTCACCGCCGACGAATTGATCCCGCCGAACCAAAGCGCACCCCTGTCAGCTTATGGAATTCGAATCACTCCCCGCCACTGATCACCCACCACCGGCACATGAAGCTGAAAAACCTGCACACATTCAGGTTACGAAATGATAAACTTCACGCCTGGCCGATTCGGTCATCTGTGCCCAGTTCTCCCGCACGCTTAGTCGTCTCGACAACGCTGAGTGACGTCATCTCGAGGCCGAAGTCCGGACCATTCACCGAAATATTGGACCTGACCAGTGCCCGCGTGCCCGATCGTCACCGGATCGTGATCCTTGCACGAGCACCGTCAGGCTTCCTGTGAATCACCACCCGCGGCGGCCGGCTTTCTTTTTCAACGTAACGACCACCTATCGGTGCACGACGACCTTGATATCAACTTAAATTTGGATGACTTGTAGCGGAACTCAGTGGATCAGCGCCGCATGAATCAGGGAGAGGGTGCGCTCGATGAGACGGTGCGCGAATCCGAAGATCAGTATTGTGATTCCCGCGCGCAATGAAGCACGCAACCTCGAGGTGATCCTTCCGGAACTGCCCGAAGTCGACGAGGTCGTGCTGGTGGACGGACATTCGGTGGACCAGACCGTCGAGGTTGCGCGCAAAGTGCTGCCGTCGATCGTGACGCTGACGCAGACCCGCCGCGGCAAGGGAAACGCACTGGCGTGCGGTTTCGAGGCCGCCGGCGGGGACATCGTCGTGATGTTCGACGCCGACGGATCAGCCGATCCGGCGGAGATTCCTGCGTTCGTGGAGACTTTGGTGCAGGGAGCCGACTTCGCGAAGGGGTCCCGGTTCCGCCGCAACGGCGGCAGCGACGACATCACCGCGTTGCGCCGAGCCGGCAACGCCACGCTCAACAGGTTGGCCAACGTCCTGTACCGCACGAGGTTCACCGATCTTTGCTACGGCTACAACGCGTTCTGGCGAGACATCGTGCCTCAGCTCAAGTTGCCACCGACCATCGCGACCACTCCCGCCGCGGGAGGCTTTTGGGGTGACGGGTTCGAAATCGAGACCGTGCTGAGCTGCCGGGTTGTCGCCGCGGGGCTGGAGGTCGCCGAGGTACCGAGCTTCGAACGACCCCGCATCTACGGCGAGACGAACCTGCGCACATTCGCCGACGGCGCCCGGATCCTGCGCACCATCGTCGCGGAACACCGGCACTATCGCGCTCGCCTGAAACCGAGCCCGGCCGAGACCGGCGAGGTCGCCGCACAGGAGATCGCGTGATGGTGCCCGAAGCGGAAGGCGGCGAGCGCCCGCCCGCGACCTCGGTCGTCGTCTGTGCCTACACGACCGCACGGTGGGACACGATCCGCGCCGCGCTCGCCTCCGCCGCCGGGCAGATCCCGGCTCCGCTGGAGATTCTGCTCGTTGTCGACCACAATCCGGAGCTGGCCCGTCGCGCCCGCGCCGAACTGTCCGGGATCGAAGTCCTCGACAACGAAGGGCCTCGAGGCCTGTCCGGCGCCCGAAACACCGGGATCGCGCGCAGCACCGGTGACGTCATCGCCTTCCTCGACGACGACGCCGCGGCCCTGCCCGGCTGGCTGGCGCAGCTACTCGCGCCCTACGCGGATCCCGATGTCGTCGCCGTGGGTGGTGCGGCTCGGCCACAGTGGCCGCCGGGATCCGGCCGTCCCGGCTGGCTTCCCTCCGACGGGGTGCTGGACTGGGTGGTCGGCTGCACCTACGCGGGCTTGCCGACCGCACGCGCCGAAGTGCGCAACGTCATGGGTTGCACCATGTCCTTTCGCCGCACAGTGTTCGACGAGATCGGCGGTTTCTCCACCCGGGTGGGCCGCCTGGGCGCGCTCCCCCTCGGGTGCGAGGAGACCGAGTTGTGCATCCGGGCCCGCCAACGGCTGCCCCGGGCACGAATCCTGTTCGAGCCGCGTGCGGTGGTCGCGCACCAGGTCAGCGCCGACCGCTTGAGCTGGTCATACCTGCGCCGCCGCAGCTGGTCCGAGGGGGTGTCCAAAGCGGTCGTGAGCCGGTTGGCCGGTACCGGCAGCGCAGTCGCCACCGAGCGCCGCTACGTCGCCCGCGTGCTCCCGGCCGCCGTGGGACGCGAACTGGTCCGGTCCGCACGGAACCGGCGGACAGACTCGGGCAAGGCGCTCATCGGGATCGCCACCGCGCTGCTGGCCGCGGCCGGGGGCTTCGTGCGCGAGTCGGCTCGGCGAAGCGGGCCGGGGCCGGCCACCGGCGAACCCGCGCCCGCGACGGCGGTCACCGAGCTCGACGTCCGCCGAGGGGCGGCGACACTGCCGGTTCCGGCGAACCCCGAACTCGTCTATCGCGACGCGCAGGTGCTCGTACGTGACGGGCGCTGGACCTTGGACCTGCTCCGGTTGCCCGTCACCGGTCCCCGCGTGGACCTCAGCGGCCTTCACCTCGCCACTCCCCCGGCACGGCCCGAACCGGACTCTCGGACCCCGAGGGTGAGCGTCGTGGTACCGACCGCCGACCGTGCCGACGCGGTTCGGCGGTGCGTGAAGTCGTTGCTGGCGACCGGCTACCCGGACCTGGAACTGCTGCTGGTGGACAACCGGCCGCAGGCGGCCGAAGCCGCCGCGCTGGCCGAACTCGCGTCCGAGGATTCGCGCACGCGTTACCTCGCCGAACCCGAACCCGGCGTCAGCCGGGCCCGCAATACCGGCCTGGCCGCGGCGAGCGGGCAGCTGGTCGCCTTCGTCGACGACGACATCGAGGTCGACCGCTGGTGGCTCGCCAACCTGGTGGCCGAACTCGCCGACGAGGCCGTCGACTGCGCGACCAGCCTGGTGCTGCCCAGTTCGCTGGACACTCCGGCTCAGCGAACGTTCGAGCAGCTGAAGGGGTTCGGGCAAGGTGTACGCCGCCAGGTGTTCGGTCCCGAGCTCGCCGGCGACGACGCGATGTACCCCTTCGCCCCGGGCCGGTTCGGTCCGGGCGGTTGCGCGCTGTGGCGCCGCTCCACCCTGGCCGGCCTCGGCGGGTTCGATCCACTGCTCGGACCGGGAACCCCCACCCGCGCGGGCGAGGATCTCGAACTTTTCCTGCGGCTAGCTCGCGCCGGTGGCTCCATCGTGTACACACCGCACGCGGTGGCCTGGCACGAGCACAGTGCGGAATGGGCACAGCTGCGCAAGCGCCTGCACGCCTACAGCGTCGGGTTGTCGGCGATGTTCGTCCGGCACCTGCTGCGCCGGCCCGAGGACCTCCGGCGGGTCGCCGCGGTGGTACCCGACCGCGCCGGCCGGATCCTCCGGACGCGCTCATCGCCGCAGGACAGCGGCTCGACCGGCCCGGGAACTCGGCTGCTGCTGGACCAGCTCACCGGCCTGGTCTCGGGTCCGGCAGCGCTCGCCCGCAGCGCCTGGCGCACGAGGTCGAGGTGGCCGCGATGAGCCTGAACGAGCGGCGAGCCGTGGCCGCCCTCCTGCTCGGCCTGACTGTCACCGTGCTGCTGCTGGCTGCCTGGGAGGTCACCAGCGCGGTGCGCCTTTACGTGAATACCGCGTTCGTGCTCCTTGCCCCGGGGTGGGCGATCGTCGTCCACTTGCGGCTCGCCACTCGGGCCTTGGAGTGGATCACGGCGATCGCGATCGGCATCTCGGGGACGTTGCTGGTCGCGCAGGTCATGGTCTCGACCCATTGGTGGCATCCGACGGCGGGATTTGTGGCGGTCGCCGTGGTCACGGTGCTCGCGCTGCTCTGGCAGCTCATCGCACCCCGTACCGCGGGGACGGTGCCGTGACGAGAGTCGCCCTCGCGCTTCCCCGACTCCGGCTGTCCAGAAGCGACCTCGGAGCACCGCCGCGAGTCGCCGACGCCGGCCTCCCCGGCCGGCAGTGGCGCGACGTGCTGAGTTCGCTGCTCGCCCTTGTTGCCGCGCTGCTGTGGCTTCTGGGACTGCGCCCTGTCCTGCCCACACAGCTCGACGGCCTCGGCCTGATCACCGCGCTGTCGCCGGTGTTGCTGGCGGCCTACCCGGTGCTCCTGGCCGCGGTGGTGCTCGAACTGGTCCGGCGACGCCCGCGCCCGCGCCTGCTGGCGTGTTTCACCACGCTCGGCGTCGTGCTGGTCTACGGCCTTCAGCCGGCGAGCGAGCAGACGGCCCGGCTGACAGTCTCCTATCTGCACACGGGGTTCGCGCGCTACATAGCGGAGAACGGGCACGCGCTGCAGGGCTACGACGCGCGGTTCTCGTGGCCGGGGTTCTTCTCGTTGATCGCGTTCCTCACCAAGGCCAGCGGCCAGCCGGACGCGTCGCCTCTGTTGCAGTGGGCGCCGACAGTCTTCGCGGGGGTCGCCGTACTGGGGATGCGCGCCCTCGCGGCGGCGGTCTTCGGCAATGGGCGCGCGGGGTGGCTCGCGACCTGGGTCTTCCTTCTTGCCGAGTGGACCGAGCAGGACTACCTGTCGCCGCAGGCCGGCAGCTACCTGATCATGCTCGCCGCGCTCGCGCTGACCGTGCGATACCTGCTGCGCCCCGGCCTGGCGAGCCCTGCGCGGTCGAGGTGGGCTCGCCGTCGGCCACCCGCGAATCTGCCGCGCGAGCGCTTGGTCGCACACGGACTGATCGTGGTCTTCGCCCTGGCACTCGCGCCCACTCACCAGCTGACCCCTTTCGTGCTGGCGGGGCTGCTTCTCGTGATGGTGCTGACCCGGCGGCTGTGGCCGAGCTGGCTGCCCTGGCTGGTGCTGATACCCGCGCTGGTGTGGTTTTCGCTGGGTGCCAAGGACTTCTGGCAGGGCCAGCTGCACATGGTGGTCGGCGACTTCGGACAGGTGGGCAACTCCGTGGACCAGGGCATCACGGGCCGGTTCACCGGCGATGCCGAACGCACGGCCATCCTGTTCGTGCGCGTCGGGCTGACCGGCGTCGTCGGCGCGCTGGCCCTGGGCGGCTGGTGGGTGCGGCACCGCCGGGGTCTCCACTCGCTCCCGCTGGTCTTGCTCGCGGCCGCCCCGCTCGCGATGGTCGCGCTCCAGTCGTACGGAGGTGAGGTCTTCGTCCGCTGCTACCTGTTCGCGCTGCCGTTCGCCGCGTTGCTCGCCGCGGCCGGTCTCGACGCGGTACTCGGCGCGCGTGCGGCCCCGGGAGCGATGGCCGCGACGACGAGAGTGGAACGCCGGCTCCCCCACGTGCGGCCGGTCGTCGTCGGGCTCACGCTGACGTTGCTCGGCCTTGCGACGATCACCGCCCGGGGCGGCGGTGACGCCTACCTCAGCTACAGCCGCAGCGACGTCGCCGCGGTGGCGGACGCCTACCGGCTGGCCAAACCGGGTCAGACGATCAGCGGCCTCAGCGCCGACGCCACGCCCCTGGGCTTCGACAAGATCGGGGTGGTGTCGCAGACCTCGATCGAAGACACCTGCCCGCGGTATTTCCGAGTCGCCACCTGCGTTCAGGACGCGGCGCCGGACTACTTCGTGGTAACCCCCTCGCAGGACAACTACGGGCAGATCAACTACGGGCTCCAGGCAGGCTGGACCGACCGGCTCGTCGCCGACCTCGTTCGCGCCGGGACGTATCACGTGGTCTTCGACGAAGGCGGGAGCCGTCTCCTGGCCCGAGCAGGAGACGAGGCGCGATGAACGACACCCTTCTGGTGATCCTCACCCTCGCGCCGGCAGGCGCATTCGGTGCCATCGTCCTCACCCGCACGGTGCTGGCGGAGCGCGCCGCGGGAGAACGCGGCAGATCCCACGAACGAACGCCGCTCGTGCTCTGGCTCGACCGGGCCGGCGTGACGGTCACCGTGCTCGTCATCGCCGCGGTCCTGTTCCGCGTCGTCAACACTGTGCTCTGATCGCGTCGGCTATGCTGGCGATCAACCCGGGCTACCTGGAGGGTCGCCATCAGTTTCCCCACCCCTGGGCGCGACCAGTGCCGCTGCGGTCACCATCGTGACGCGCACACCCATCATCGTGGCGGAACCGAATGTGCGCTGTGCCCTCCTGGCGAGTGCAACCGCTTCCGCCCGCCAGGGCTGTTCGCGGATATCCTTCATCGGCTCCGCTCGCGCGGCTGACTCCTCCGGGTACGCGCAACTCGTACGCATACCGTTCCCGGCCGAACCTGAGACGGGCAGTCGCCTGACTTCACGACGACTTCAGCGTCGATCCGGGCCGCGCACCGCCGGCCGCGTTCGGTGCGCTCGCACCGGACACCTCGCCTCCGCCGGCGGTCAGCTGACGGTGAGCTTGAGGTCCATGCCGGCTTCTTTGTGGGCGTCCACCGGACAGTAGATCTCGTAACTACCGGGCTGCAGGGTGACAGTCAGATCACCCGACTGGCCGGTATTCAAGGCACTGGGCAAGGTCTGATCGGAAACGCCTGGGCCGTCGATCTCGAGTGAGTGCGCTGTTTGGCCCGCGTTGACGGCGTGGAAGGTGTAGGTGCCGGGATGGAGGTTTTGAGTGGACAGGGCGATGTGGAAGTCGGTCAGAGTCGCGGTCACAGTCGTGCCCGCCGGCGCGGTCGCCGAGTGCGGTGCAGAGGGGGGCCGGCTGATCGTGCTCACCGGTCCGGGCGAGCCACCGCCCCCGCATGCGGTTGCCAATGCCGCAGTCATCACCAGGCCGAACGGCAGGACAACCCTGCCGACGCGGCGCGTGCCGGTGTTCCGCATGCTTACCTCCAAGCTCGGTGCAACGGGTCGTCGCAAGAGATACGAGCGCGCGCTCGTGCGGGATTGCGCGAATGCGGAATACAGTCGACAGACATGCCTCGGGAGGCCGAACTGGCAGGCCCGAGCGCCTGCCGGGCAATCCCGCCGCTCGGAGGAGAAGAGGTGGGCAGGATCGGCATTCCGGTCGAGCTGCTTCCTGACGAGACGCTGCTCGCCGGCCTCGCCACCGGTGAGGCCGAGATCGCCGTGGCGTTCGTGCGCCGTTTCCAGCGGACGGTCTACGGCGTAGGGATCGCCGTGCTCGGGGACAGCAGACTGGCCGAGGACGTCGCGCAGCTCACTTTTGAACGAGCGTGGCGCCACGCCGAGATCTACGACGCCCGTCGTGGCTCGGTGCGCACCTGGCTGACCGCCATCGCGCACAACCTGGCCATCGACATGGTGCGCGCCCATCAACCGACCCCGCTGGACCCGGGCGATCTCGCCGCGCAGTTCACGGCTGTGGTGGACAGCCCCGAGCGGCTGGCGGCGGCGCACGAAGACGCTTCGGCGTTGCAGACCGGGTTGACCGCCCTGCCCGTGCCGCAGGCGCGCGCGCTGGTCATGGCCGGCATCTACGGCATGACCGCCCAACAGATCGCCGACACCGAACACATCCCTCTGGGCACGGCGAAAACCCGCATCCGGTCCGCGATGCGCAAGCTGCGGGGCTCGCTGGCCGCCGAACGAGTCGACCACGGCTGAGCTCCGGTGCGCCCTCGGCCCGGAACTCGCCCTGGACCTGCCTGCGGGACTGCCGAACCGGTCGTCGGGTTCGTGGCCGGGTGCGCAACCGGACGCTGTGCCGCACCTGAGGACCAAGGTTGAGGCGTCTTGACGAAATCCCTACGCCGAGCCACGGATGTTGATACTTTCCTTACCCTGGTAGTCAAGACAGCGATGCACGCTCCGGTAGGTGTCAGCACCCGCGTCATGGCTCAAAAGGTTGGTGCTCGGACGGCCGTTCCGGAGCGACACCCTCGGCGAGACCCTGCTGCCCAAGTGGCTCGCCCTGCCGATCTTCGCCAGCGACCCGCTGTCCTCGGTGGCCTACGCGACCCAGCAGATCCTGCTCATCCTCAGCATCGGCGGCCTGGCCTACCTGAGTTCGGCGCCGTGGATCGGCCTGGCCGTCGCCGTGCTCCTGACCGTCGTGGTCGTGTCCTACCGGCAGGTCGTGCGCGCCTACCCCACCGGCGGCGGGTCCTACGAAGTGGCGTCGAAGAACCTGGGCAGCTCCGCCGGCCTCGTCGTGGCGGGGGCGCTGATGGTCGACTACATCATGACCGTCGCGGTCTCGGTGGCCTCCGGCGTCGACAACGTCATCTCCGCCGTTCCCGCGCTCAACAACTACCGCATCGGCCTGGACATCGGGTTCATCGTGCTGCTGGCGGCAATGAATCTGCGCGGAATCCGCGAATCCGGCCGCACGTTCGCCATCCCGACCTACCTGTTCGTCGGCGGGGTCGTGCTGATGATCGTGCTCGGGTTCACGCAGCTGCTCACCGGGCACGCCCCGGTGGCCGCAAGCGCCGGCTACGGCATCCGGCCCGAACAAACAGGCCTGACCGGCCTGGCGCTGGCCTTTCTTCTGCTGCGTGCTTTCTCCTCCGGCTGCACGGCCCTCACCGGCGTCGAGGCCATCTCCAACGGCGTCCCCGCGTTCCGCAAACCCAAGAGCGCCAACGCCGCCCGCACGATGACCGCGATGGGTGCCATCGCCGTCATCATGTTCGGCGGCATCACCGCGCTCGCGATGATCACGCGCGTCCGGGTCGCCGAGAACACCTGCGACCTCATCGGCTTCCAGGGGAACTGCGTCAGCGACCCGCAGCGAACCGTGATCAGCCAGATCGCCGCCGCCGCCTTCGGCGGCGACCAGTCGGTGCTGTTCTACTTCCTGCAGGCCGCCACCGCGCTGATCCTGATCCTCGCGGCCAACACCGCGTTCAACGGATTCCCGTCGCTGGCCTCGATCCTCGCCCAGGACTGGCACCTGCCCCGGCAGTTGCACACCCGCGGCGATCGGCTCGCGTTCTCCAACGGCATCATCGCGCTCGCGCTGGTCGCCGGGGTGCTGATCTTCGCGTTCGACGGCTCGACGACCCGGCTGATCCAGCTCTACATCCTCGGCGTCTTCACCTCCTTCACGCTGTGCCAGGCGGGTATGGTCCGGCATTGGAACCGCGAACTCGCCACCGCGACCGAGACCCGGCAGCGCCGGGCGATCCAGCGTTCGCGGCTGATCAACGCCGTCGGCGCGACGCTGACCGCGATCGTGCTCGTCGTCGTCCTGATCACGAAGTTCACCCACGGCGCCTACCTGGTCGTCATCGCGATACCGGTGCTGTGGGTGATGATGCGCGCGATCCACCGCCACTACCGCGACGTCCGCGAAGAGCTCCAGGCGGACGACGAGAGCGGGTTGTTGCCCAGCCGCGTCCAGGCGATCGTGCTGGTGTCCACTTTGAACAAACCCAGTCAGCGCGCGATCGCCTTCGCCCGTGCGACGCGGCCCGACACCGTCACCGCGATCACGGTGGACGTCGACGACGCCGACACCCGCACGTTGCAACGGGAATGGGAGCAACGGGGCATGAAGATCCCGCTCAAGGTGCTCGAGTCGCCCTACCGCGAGATCACTCGCCCGGTGGTCGCCTACGTCGAGAACCTCCGCCGCGCCGGCCCGCGCGACGTCGTCTGCGTCTACATTCCCGAATACGTGGTCGGCCGCTGGTGGGAGAACATCCTGCACAACCAGAGCTCGTTGCGGCTCAAAGGGCGGCTGCTGTTCGAACCCGGAGTCATGGTCACCAGCGTGCCCTGGCAGCTGCACTCGACCAGCCGCCGCGACCTCCACCGCGTCCGCACCCTCCCCGGCGACACCCGCCGCGGCATCACCCCGCAGCGCCGCTGACAAGAACGACGCGACTTCGCATCGGGCGATCACCGCCAGCTCGCTGCCGAGCCGGTGTGGGGTGCGAGGTCAGGTGGCGTCCGGGTCGACCGGGGGCCATTCACCCGGCTTCAACGGCGATCTGGCGGTGGCCACCGGGCCCGCGGGCGCGGTGTTGGTGGCAGCCGCTGAGTGTGGCTCGGTGAACGCGTCGTCGAGCAGGTAGCGCCCGAGCGCGGTCTTCGGGTCGAACGTGCGCAGCGCTTGCAGCTCCTGCAGCGGTTTACGCAGCTGCTGGAGCTCCGGGCCCAGTTCAGCACGGAACTGGTCTTGGGCGCCCGTGGCGAAACTGCGGATCTTGTGGATCGTCCGAGCGAGCCAGCGGGCTGTCTCCGGCAGCCGTTCGGGGCCGAGGATGAACAGCGCGGCGATCAACAGGACCGACAGGTGCTCCAGGTTGAGACCGAACATGCCACGCTCCCTCACACCCGCCGCGGTGCTGTTGCCCGCCATGGTAAGGGGGATACTGTGGAATTCCTGTGATCATTCGCAGATACTGCGAATGAGACCGGTTACATGCCTTGCGTGGTGGCATCACGCGACCTCGTGTCCGTGCCGGGTCAGGCTCGTGCGCAGAACCTGACCGATAGAGCGGTCGTCGTCGACGACAAGGACTCGGCCGTGCCCGAGAATATCCGCGTTTCCCGATTCCGGGGTGAAGCGCGATCATTTTGCCTGGCACTAACCTGAGCGGACTGTTCGTTTGCCTGGGCAGACGGCGAAATCGGTTCACATTCGCCGGGCAATGCGTTTGATCGGCACGCGCCGGCCGGATCACCGGCGCGGTGCCGCGGCAGCCCGGTCACGTCGCGGGTGGCGGCACTCCCAGGCGTAGACAGCAAAAACGAAGATCCAATCGGCGCAAGCGGCGGCACAAAGCCTGCCCCAATGTCGCGCTGTCTCCCGCGCGCGAGGGGCGCCGCCCGGTAAATTATCGAAGGCTTGACAGCCGGGCGTCGCTCACCACTAGGCTGGATTCCGGATATCAAAACAGATCTTCTTGAGCAGCCGGCTCCGATCTCCCGCATCGCGCGGGGGACATATCAAGAACGTCTTCGCAGGAATTTCTGGGTTGGCGGGGGGTTCAGTCACATGAGACACGGTTCGGCACCGCGAAGACTCGGGCGACGCCAGCGCCGCCCGAGAGCGCGCGACAGCTTTCACGGCACGGCCCAGCGCAATGCGCCGGCCATCGAGCCCGAGCGCGCTGCCCGACACCCGGCGGCGCCGGCGTCTCGACTTGCCGCCGCTCCTTCCACGATCTCGGCGCCGGCTCCCCGCCACGGGCCCGGTTCCGCATCGTACGGACGAGCACGGGATTGTTGCCGGTGTCGCACGATGCGTACCTGCATCCGGCGATCACACCGCTGTGCCGATGACGCGAGTTCCACAGCCGGACACTTCACCCGTCCCTGCTGCCGCGGCCCGCGCCGGTGTACGGCCACCCGTGTTCCCTCCCCAGCTCCGACAGCAGTCCAGGCCAGTGCGGATCGCGCGCATGAGTCAGGCCGGCTTGTCGCGCAGACCGCTCTGATTCCTGCTGATTCAAGAGGTTCACCAAATGGGAAACTCCCACGGCGTCCTGACCGCTGAGCCGCCGCACAATCCGACCACGCTCGCCGAATGCGAGCGGCTCTACGCCGAGGTGCTCACCGGCATCGTGGACACCGACCACGTAGCGGCCGACAGCAACTTCTTCGACGACCTCGGCGCCGACTCCATGCTCATGGCCCGCTTCTGCGCACGAGTACGCAAACGCCCCGAACTGCCCTCGGTATCGATGCCGGACATCTACCAGCACCCGACAATTCGGTCCCTCGCAGCGGCCCTCACCACCACCACGCCTGCCTCGCAGCCGGCAACCACGCTCGCCGAATGCGAGCGGCTCTACGCCGAGATACTCGCCGGCATCGTGGACACCGACCACATCGCGGCCGACAGCAACTTCTTCGACGACCTCGGCGCCGACTCCATGCTCATGGCCCGCTTCTGCGCACGAGTACGCAAACGCCCCGAACTGCCCTCGG